>DAIPIF010000042.1:8855-12138 GCA_036770925.1 Psychrobacter sp. | reverse complement strand
GCAAAGCGCTCATTGAAGTCATAGTTGGCACTGATATTGATATAAGGGTTCAAGCTATTATTTGACTTATAAGCCTCAACACCTGTCTTTGCCGCCTCTGCATCACTCACGCCATAATAATAGTTATTATAATCGGCATCATGATACTCAAAGCCGATGCTTGGATAAACGGTCAGCTTGTCTTTAGTGATTTTGGCAAGATAGGTTAAGCGCGCACTATTACCGCCACTTTTATCTAAAACATCAGTCGCGACTTGCAGGCGGAAACCGCCAACAGGCGTACGACGTAAGTAGGAGAGACCAGCCGCAGCTGAGGCTTTACGCTTATCCAGACCTTGCAGCGCGCCAGTGGCATCATCAGGGTCGAACTCGCTGCCATCAAGCTGTGCATAAGCGGCGAGCTGATTGGTGCCGTCATTGATGATATAAGCGCCGGCTTGAGCACCGCGTGCATAGACTCTATTGTTATCATAAAACACCCCTGGCAATACTTTTATCTCAGTGCTATCTTCCAAATCATAGGCTGATTTGACCGCCATCACGTTGACACCGACGCTGAGCACCGCATCTCGGTCAGTCGGTAAATTATTTTTAAACAGGGCAGCGTTAGATAAGCTGGTGACAGCCAATAGGGCAGTGGCGGTCAATGCGCTAAGTACAGTGCGTGTCAGTGGTTGCGATAGCGTGGATGGTTTAGACATGATGTGCTCTCATAAGTGGGTGGGCTAAATAATTAACATAGAATCGAGAAATACAATAATACATAAGTTTGGCGTTTTATTGGGTGAGTGCTAAGCAAGTGCTGGTATTGTTAAGACGTGCTGATGGATAGCTTGCCACCACCACATAAACCCTATACTAATCAGTAGCATCACCAGCCACGGTAGCACTTGCCAAATAAAGATGGCTTTGGGCGGTGTTTTCTGTTCGTTAAATTTTCGGTGATTAGCATGACTATTTATAGGTAAGTTTACAGCAGAGTTGGGATGAAAACTGCTGTTATTATCAAAACTAGCCTCATTATCAAAGCGAGGAGTATGGCTAGAAAAGTCAGTATCGCTGCTCGTTGGAGAGTTAATATACGTCGTATGATAGCTGTCCCCAATTCGTCTAGGCACATTCTGTACTGTAGCAGCCAACCGCTGACGATAGGCAATGGCAAATGCCAAAGCAATCACTAAACCTGTGAGCGCACCGCCAATATGACCGGCATTATCAATCCCCGGTACCGCAAAACCATATACCAAATTAATGCCCATAATAATCATTAAGCTTTTAAGATTCAGCACCATGCCATTGACGGCTATCTTAAATAACGCGGCTATCAAGAGCGCCGCACCAATACCCATGATACCGCCAGATGCCCCAGCAGATATGCCATAGCCGCCTGTTGCATTTAATATATCTTGTACAGTGACATAACTGTTCAGTAAATTACCGCCGATGGCTGCCAGTAAAAACAGTGCCAAAAACTTCGCTGAGCCGAACATGGGCTCAGCAATTTGCCCAAAAAAGTACATGGCAAAACCATTAAATAATAAATGCATAAAGCCAATATGCAAAAAAGCACTACTCACCAAACGCCACGGCTGATGGTTCATCGTTAAGGGCAGCACATTAGCGCCCCAGCGCAATAGCGCCTCTAGTGAGGGATTACTGGCGTCCACCCCTGACAATACCTGTAGGATAAATAAGCCAATAAAGCTGCTTAATAATAAAGTCGTCACTGGCGCAGTTTTTAATAAATGTTGAATAGTCATAAAAGCGAGCTATCAGTTAAAGGGAATCATGACAGTATAAGAGGTATCGGTCATATAAACAAAATTATCCATATATCAGCCAATCCCATTATCCCTGCAACGAGATATCTGCTAGGATGTTTTTGTCTGACTTCGCGTAAAGCCTCAGCCGCTGTGCTGTGTTATTTAGCCAATAACTGCTGTAAATCCAATACCGAAAACGGATAATTTAAGCGCTGAGTCGGCGTCATAATCAGTGGAATCGTCGTGGCAAAATGCATCATCAGCGTCTCATCGAAGTCGGCAATATCAATATACTGATAAGTGATAGGCTGCACCGCTTGAAACTGGCTTAACACCTCTTCTGCCAAGCGGCATAAATGACAGCCCATCGTGCCGAGCAGCCACCACATATCAGGGTTATCAGCGGTATTTAAACTCGGAATGCTCGCGATAATCTGCTGACGTAGCGCCTTTATTGGCATTGGACGGTCTGTTGTCGATTGGGCATGGTCATTCGGATTATTAACGTTATTAGTAAGCTTTATATTCATCGTATTTATTCGTCATGGTTATTTATTAGGGCTATTGGCTGCTGATTACTGACTATTATTCGCCATTATAGGCATTCTCAATGCTACGGCTCTATTGCTCTATCATAAAGAAAGCGCACCGATAATGACAGCGATTGTGAGATTAGGTAAGATGATGGGTTATTTTATTTTGCAGCACTTTTTCAGCCTATTGATGGCTTAGTAATCACTCGGATATCGCACGCATGACAAGTATGGGCAAATTTATCAAACGACTTTTATTAGCAGCCATGTTGCTCATTGTCGCTTTTCATATATTGGTTGCAGGGCTGTTACTGATTTGGAAAACCCAGCCGATTAACAACAGCATGTTTATGCTGAGCCATCGGCTGACGGGCGGTAGCGTCACCCAAACGTGGGTGGAGTATGAAGCCATTGCCAAGTCCGCCAAGCAAGCGGCTATCGTTAGTGAAGATTCAAAATTCAGTCAGCATAACGGCTTTGATTTTGATGGTATCGAGGCGGCAATGAAAAAAAATGAAGCCACGGGTAAATCCTCCGCAGGTGGCTCAACCATTACTCAGCAGTTGGCAAAAAATCTATTTTTAACCTCACATCGCTCCTATATTCGTAAAGGCGAGGAGGCGATAATTACGGTTATGATTGAAAAAATATGGGATAAACAGCGTATTTTAACTGCTTATTTGAATGTGGCGGAGTTTGGTAAAGGCATCTATGGTATCGAAGCCGCCGCGCAGCATTATTTCGATAAATCCGCCGATAACCTCAATCGTGATGAGTCAGCGTTACTGATTAGTATGTTGACCAATCCGAAATATTATCAGGATAATCAAGGTGATAAACGCCTGCGTAATAAGCAACGTATCGTCAAAAAGCGTATGGATAATGCGGTATTACCCAAATCCGCTTAAATGGCTTTAGATTTTTGGGTGAAGTCAGTGTGAGCGCCCCTAAGTTGCGGTAATATGGAGGTTGCGATTCATAAATAAC
>DAIPIF010000042.1:1628-8755 GCA_036770925.1 Psychrobacter sp. | reverse complement strand
TCTCAATTAATAATAAATGACTCATAACCGTTAGGGAGAACAGGTATGGCAGACCATGACCATCAAAGCAGCGACAGTCAAAGCAGGACAGCAAACAGCTCCAAGCAAACTTCTTGTGAGAGTAAACACGCGGCTATTAAGAGCAATCAGCCTGATAGCAAAGAGGCTGCTGACGCTGAGCAATCACTGACGCCATTAGAGTGGCAGCGCTTTGAAGATGGCACCTACTCGCCGAGCAGCTATATCCATCGTGATTTGTCTTTATTAGAGTTTAATAAACGAGTGCTGGCACAAGCGGCAAGCCCACTGCATCCGTTACTGGAGCGTTTGTTTTTTTTGATGATATTTTCATCAAATATGGATGAGTTTTTTGAGATTCGAGTGGCAGGTATCATGCAAAAGCTGAGCCTTGGCGATGTCGCGAGCAGCCCACATGCGATGCGTCCGAGTGAAGTGCTTAATGAGATTGCCGCCATTGCCCATGATGCCATCGATGAGCAATATCGTATTTTAAATGAAGATATCCTGCCGGCACTGGCTGAACAAGATATCCGCTATCTAAAGCGTGAGGAGTTAAATAGCGAGCAGTCGGCGTGGATGAAACGCTACTTTATAGAGCAAGTGTCGCCCGTCTTGACGCCTATTAGCATTGATCCGGCGCATCCGTTTCCGCGTCTGGTTAATAAGAGCCTTAATTTTATTGCCAGTTTAGAGGGCAAAGATGCCTTTGGGCGTGATATTAATTTGGCGATTGTACCCGCGCCGCGCAGCTTGCCGCGCGTGATACGTCTGCCAGATGAGCTGACGGGTGGTAAAGAGCATCATGTCATGCTCTCCGCCATTATTCATGAGCATATTGGTGAGCTGTTTTCGGGAATGAACGTCACTGGCTGTCATCAGTTTCGCCTGACGCGTAATGCGGATTTGGACTTAGCCGATGATGTCGATGATATCGCCAAAGCGCTTGAGGGCGAGCTTGAAAACCGCCGTTTCGGTGACAAAGTGCGTTTGGAGGTGACTACCGATTGTCCGACTGCCATTAGTGATTATTTGCTCAATCAGTTTGAGTTAAATGCCTGTCAGTTATACCGCGTCAATGGTCCGGTCAATTTAACCCGCTTATTATTTGACTTTAATATTCCTGCGCTGCGTTATGAGGCGTTTGCGCATGTGATGCCCAAAGCCTTTCGCCGTGACGTTGATAAGCTTGAAGCGCCCACCAGTATGTTTGCCGCGATACGCAAAGGCGATGTGTTGGTGCATCATCCGTTTCACTCTTTTTCGCCAGTTATTAATTTATTATGGCAAGCGGCTAATGACCCCAAAGTATTGGCAATTAAGCAAACTTTATACCGCTCTGGCACCAATTCTGAAGTGGTCAAAGCGCTTGCCGCTGCCGCCCGTAATGGTAAAGAGGTGACCGCCATTATTGAATTGCGCGCGCGTTTTGATGAAGCCTCCAACATTGCCGTTGCCAACTATCTACAAGAGGCGGGCGCTGTGGTGGTCTATGGTATCGTCGGCTACAAAACCCATGCCAAACTCATGCTTATCGTACGCCGCGAAAACAATCGCATCCATCGTTACGTGCATTTAGGCACGGGCAACTATCATGCCGGCAATGCCAAAGCCTATACTGATTATGGGCTATTTACCGCTGACCCTGACATCTCCGAGGACGTGCATAAGATATTCCAACAGCTGACGGGTATGGGCAAACCTGCCAGTCTCAAAAAGCTTTTGCATGCGCCCTTTACCTTGCATGAAAAGCTCATGAGCTTTATCGATGATGAAATTGCCCATGCCAAAGCCGGTAAGCCTGCGCATATCATTATCAAAGTCAACGCCCTCACTGAGCGCCGTTTGATTGATAAGCTGTATGATGCCTCGCAGGCAGGGGTGAAAATTGAGCTGATTTTGCGCTCGATTTGTTGTTTGCGTCCCCAAGTACAAGGACTCTCCGAAAACATCACGGTACGCTCTATCGTCGGGCGTTTTTTGGAGCACACACGGGTGTATTATTTCAATAATAATGGCAATCAGCGTCTATATTGTGGCAGTGCCGACTGGATGGATCGCAACTTATTCCATCGGGTAGAAGTGGCATTTCCTATTGAGGATAAAAAATGGTTTGCGCAGATATATAACGACGGTCTGCAAAACTATCTACAGGACAACGTGCAAGCGTGGATATTAGATGGCACAGGGCACTGGCAACTCAAGCCGCTTGCTGAGGGTGAAGAGGCGCATATCGCCCAAGATTATCTATTAAATACCATTAACCATGTTGGTAAATCGGTATAAGCTTGAGATTATCGAGGGTCTAAAAAAGCTGAGCATCGATATTCTCTATGCTTGGCTTTTTTGGGTCTGCTATTTACAGCAGCTAACGCTAAACCACAGTTACAAACTGCCTTTTTACCTCACATATATTCACATATTGATACGCCGCGCTACTAGTCTGCTGCCCGCTTGCCTCCTTATAATAAATAAAATCTACAATAATAAATAGGAGTTCGCTGATGAATACCACGAGCCAAGACAACGCGCCAGATAAGGATGTATCGGATATCAAGGCAGCTGCTGATAACGCCAACGCTACAGAAATCCAGAACAACCTTCAACAAACAAAGTCAATAGATACTCCAGAAGCATTAACGACTGAGCAAAAAACCCCTTTTATCGATGAAAAACTTCGGACGGATAAACCGTAGTTTTATCAGCTTATTCTTATCGGCATATAAAAAAGGGTTATTTTTAAGTGAATCAAAGTCAAATGAGTGCTAATTATTTTATTAGTTAGCATTTATCAGTTATCAATCATACCAACGCGAGGGACACGCCATGACGACCACTAATAATCTACATGATAATTCTGTAGCAGTAGCAACGGGTGAAAAAGTTATAATTGATGACCCAGCCATCAATAAACCGCTCAATCCAAAAGACAGTTATGAGGGTCGTAAGTATGATCCTGAAATTGACGGACCACAGCAAGCTTCACAAGAAACGGACGAGGTTTATGCTGACCCGCGTAAAGAAGAGGATTTACCGGCGGGCGGCAAAAATGTTGCTGAGCTAAATGCCTATGATTTAAGTATAAAAGGTAATCAATAACAAAAACCTGTTTATAAAATAGAGCCATTATTAAAAATAATACGGGTTTTGCAAAAAACGACAGTGCCGAAAAAAGTGCCGGCATCAGCACTGCTAACCGTTATGCGACCATTGAGCATGCACAAAGATAATGCATAAACTCGGCTACTCAATCCTGATACAAAAGATGTCAAGTCACTAGATTTAAGCGGGCACACCACTATGAAAGCGTAATTCACTATCTGGGCTGGATATCAGCTCAGATTCTACCGCTTTAAAAAACGCCACACGCGCATCGATATTATCTTCAGATAACGACTGCGCCAGTGCCAAATAATCCTCAAAATGACGGCTTTCTGACTTTAATAAATAACGATAATACTTCGCTAAACGCTCATCTTCTATAACCTCTGCCAATGCGGCAAAGCGCTCACAAGAACGCGCCTCAATAAATGCGCCAATAATTAACACATCAATCATCGCTGCTGGCTCAGCAGTACGTTTATGTTTGAGCATACCTTTAGCATAACGTCCAGCGCTGAGATACTGCCACGCTTGCCCGCGCTCATGCATGATACCGAGCACCTGCTCATAATGCAGCATCTCCTCACGTATCAGCTGCGCCAATTTACGCTGCAAGTCGTAAGAGAACTCATAACGAAAAATCAGATTCATCGCCGTACCTGCCGCCTTTTTTTCACAATTGGCATGGTCTTGAATAATTAATGGCAAATGAGATATTGCTGCTGCTACCCAAGAAGGCGCTGTTCTTGCGCCCAAAAACGCATAAACCGCGGATAAATCCACCTTTAAAGGCGTGCGTAGCTTATTGATATCCACACTGTCTTGGGGCTCAGGCTGTGCATAGTGTTCATGAGCGTGGTTATTTGGCGTAGCATTTGCTAGGTTGTTATTAGTAATCATCATAATGTAGTAAGCTTGCAAGTGAGTGAATAATGAGGTTTAGGCGCTATAACTATCCTTGAATGGCTCATTATATCAGGGTTACTGGCTATTTAAGTGGGGGTAAGTGGGGGTCTTCGCCGATATATTTAGCTTGTAACGATTGCTTACAGTTTAAGATTACTTTGAAGTCATTTTGCGCTAGTATCGGCACTCAAGGTTTAAAGGCATATGCCTTATGAGGTATCATTTTTCTGAAACTTCAGTATTTATTTACTAAATGACTATTTCTTGTTAATTTTATTATTTGATAGTAGGATGGATTTTGCTTTTATAGTAATTTGTCTTACTATTGATTGAACGACTTCACAGCAGCAAAATACCCCTCCCAAATAGATAAGGACACCAGTATGAGTCAGGATTCTCACGCCAATCGTATTCAAAAAGGCATTCTTGCCATTGATGAGCAGTTATATAACTTTATCGAAAACGAAGTATTGCCCAAAGTAGGCATTGACTCAGACAGTTATTGGTCAGGTTTTGAAAAAGTTATCAAAGAATTTACCCCACGTAATAAAGCCCTGCTTGCCACTCGTGATGAGATACAAGCCAAGATTGACCAATGGCATCTTGATAACCCTGCCCAAAATGGTGAGATTGATTATCCCGCTTATAAAGCTTTCTTACAAGAAATCGGTTATTTATTGCCAGAAGGCGATGACTTTAAGGTCAGCACCCAAAACGTCGATGATGAGATTGCCCATATCGCAGGACCACAGTTGGTAGTGCCTGTACGTAATGCGCGTTATGCTTTGAATGCGACCAACGCGCGTTGGGGCAGCTTGTATGATGCGCTATATGGCACAGACGTTATCAGCGATGACAATGGTCAAGCTGCAACAGGCGGTTATAACCCGACTCGCGGCGCGGCAGTCGTGGCTTATGCCAAACAGTTCTTAGATGAAAACTTTGCCTTAGCCTCAGGTTCTTATAATGATGTGACTGGTTTTAAAGTCGTCGATGGCAAGCTTGAAATTGCGCAAGGCGATAGCAGCACTACTTTACAAGATACTGCAAAATTTGTAGGTTTTGTCGGCGAGGCGGCGAGCCCCACAGGTATTTTATTAAAAAATAATAACTTGCATGCCGAAATCCAAATCGATGCCAATAACCCAGTTGGTAAAGACGACCCTGCCCATATCAAAGATGTGCTACTTGAGTCGGCAGTAACCGCTATTCAAGATTGCGAAGATTCCATCGCTGCCGTTGACGCTGAAGAAAAGGTTGAAGTGTATCGCAACTGGTTTGGTTTGATGAATGGCGATTTGGAAGAAACCTTTGAAAAAGGTGGCAAAACCCGTACGCGTAAACAAAACCCCGATCGTGAATACACCACCCCAGAGGGCGGCAAACTGGTATTGCCAGGACGTTCACTCTTACTGATTCGTAACGTCGGTCACTTGATGCAAAACCCTGCCATCTTAGTTGATTTAGGCAATGGCTCTGAGGAGATTTTTGAAGGCTTAATGGACGGTTTAATCACCCCGCTATTGTCTTTAAATGACTTGACAGGTAAAACTGAGCTATCAAACTCACGTAAAGGCTCGATGTATATCGTCAAGCCAAAAATGCATGGTCCTGATGAAGTCAAAATGGCAGATGACTTATTCAACGCCTCAGAGGACTTGCTCGGCTTGCCACGTCATAGCCTAAAAATCGGTATCATGGACGAAGA
The DNA here is from genome assembly GCA_036770925.1 of Psychrobacter sp. GTDB lineage: Bacteria > Pseudomonadota > Gammaproteobacteria > Pseudomonadales > Moraxellaceae > Psychrobacter. The sequence continues at coordinate 3,021 of DAIPIF010000042.1, read as the reverse complement.
GCGCCGGATGACTGTCAACTTAAAAGAAGCCATTCGCCAAGCCAAAGAGCGCGTTATCTTCATCAACACCGGCTTTTTAGACCGTACTGGTGATGAGATGCATACCAGTATGAATGCCGGCGCTTTTGTACCCAAAGGTGAGATGAAATCACAAGCGTGGCAGCCCGCTTATGAGCAGTGGAACGTCGATATCGGTCTAGAAACCGGTTTGCAAGGTCATGCCCAAATTGGTAAAGGTATGTGGGCAAAACCTGACGAGATGAAAGAGATGATGGACACCAAAGCGGCGCATCCTGAAGCCGGCGCGAGCACTGCATGGGTACCGTCACCAACGGGTGCCACCTTGCATAGCATGCACTATCATCAAGTCAGCGTAGCCGCGGTGCAAGACAGCCTAAAATCACGCAGCCGTGCCAGCTTAGATGATATCTTGACCATTCCACTTGCCAAAGATACCAACTGGACGGATAAAGAAAAGCAACAAGAGCTTGAAAATAACGCCCAAGGCATCTTAGGTTATGTGGTGCGCTGGGTGAACCAAGGCGTCGGTTGCTCAAAAGTGCCTGATATCAATGATGTCGGTCTAATGGAAGACCGCGCCACTTTGCGTATCTCCAGTCAGCACATGACCAACTGGCTGCATCATGGTGTCGTAAGCGAGCAGCAAGTGATGGATGCCATGAAACGTATGGCAAAAGTGGTTGACGAGCAAAACGCAGGCGACCCTGAGTATCAACCTATGGCAACTGACTTTGACAACTCTCATGCGTTCAAAGCCGCTTGTGACTTAGTGTTTAAAGGTCGCGAGCAGCCAAGCGGCTACACTGAGCCATTATTGCATCAAGCGCGTCTTGATCTAAAAGCTTCGCTACCTTGCAGAGCATAATAATCCAATAGCGAGCCTCCGCTTTATGGTATGAACCCTTGCTAAATTATTTTAGCAAGGGTTTTTTGATGCTTAAAATAAAAAAATAGAATGACAATGACATAGACTGGCTTAATGGATGACACACTCTAAATATTTTGTAATTAGCGATAAAAGTTATTGCAAAATATTTCAGTTTTGCTATTCTTATCTCAAGGTATGAATTTTGCTACATATGTTTCAATGTTGTAAATATATTTTATACATAAGTCCTTGTTTTATTTTCATTATTTGCTTAGCCCACCCCAAAACTGTAAAAATGGAGTTTTACATCATGAAAAAATTAATTTTAGCATCAGCAGTCGCTGCTCTATCTGTATCAGCAGCACAAGCGGCACCTACTGTATATGGTAAAGCTTTTGTCACTATGGACTATGTCGATGCTGAGAATAAAACTGCCAATACCGATACTAGCGCAGTTGAAATCAACTCTCATTTTTCACGCCTTGGTTTTAAAGGCTCTGAAGC
>DAIPIF010000042.1:0-1528 GCA_036770925.1 Psychrobacter sp. | reverse complement strand
GCGCAGTTGAAATCAACTCTCATTTTTCACGCCTTGGTTTTAAAGGCTCTGAAGCCATGACTGAAAATACGGACGTGGTGTATCAGCTCGAATATCAAATAGATATCGATAACGATAGAGTCGATGCTAATGGCGACAAGCTTTACTTTACCAACCGTGATACTTATTTGGGTCTAAAAAATGACACTTACGGTGAATTCCGCTTTGGTCATCAGCATTCAACTGCCCAATGGGTAAATAATGTGTTAGTGGGTAAAGGCTACTGGGATAATGCCTATGAGGTATTAGCTGATAGTAAACGTATCGAAAACTCGGTATTGTGGATAGCGCCTAAACTTGATGGTATCCCTGTACAAGTGACCGCAATGTATGGTGCTGATGAGTCAGATACTAGTGATAATGGTTACGGCGTAGCGGGCTTGTTTAATCAAGGTAAAGGCGTCACCGTAGGTTTATCCTATGACAAAGATTTAAATATCGCAGGTGACATTATTCGTGGTACGGCAAAAGTAGACGTCTCTAAGTTTACCGGTCTGCCATTAACTGTTGGCGGTTTATATCAAGTCGCTGATTATGATGCCGGTACAGATAAAGAAAAGGCTTTTGCAGTCAACGCCACTATGGGCTTGTCTAACTTCGCCAAACCTACTGAAATCTATGCGCAGTACCTTAATACTTCTGATTTCCGTGGTACTAAAGACAGAGACGTAGATCAGATTATCATTGGTGGTACTTATAAGTATCAACCTAACATGATTGCGCATCTTTATGCCGGTAAGCAAGATATTGATAATGGTACTGATAAATTGAATATCGGTGGCGGTTTAGAGTACTTATTCTAAAGTATCTGCTAAGCGTTATTTAAAAAACTCACTCTTCGGGGTGAGTTTTTTTATGTTGATTTTTTATGCCACTTATCAGCCAATCCCAAGCATAGAGTGGCTTGAGATTATAAAGTTAAGCTAAATGGGCTGTTATTATTTTGGATAAAATAAGCTTTTATTTGACTATTTTTATAAAATAGTTTTTATCTATTTTTTGGCGTAATATTTTTATTATCTGAATTGATATGGGGTCAAAAATCATATCAAGTGCAATTTAGAGGCTGGTTTTTCTGAAATATAGGCTAATGAGTTAAAAAAATGTTGCAAATCATGTCAAAGTTGTTATGCTTGTGCCCGAAGTATGAGTTTGGTAACGGATGTTACGCAACAGAGCGATAAAGACCTAATTTTACATGTTAGTTACGTTTTTAATCCCAGTCACGTAAGTTTTGTCTTTTTTCATCTTACTGTAATAAAACTTCGCCACACTTGTTTCTGACTAATCGCGGTAGCAGTTGCACATTATATCTTTGAGAATTTGTGACGATACCATTATGAGCACTTGCTAATTATTAGCATGCCCATTAATAAAATTGTAAAGTGGAGATACCCCATGAAAAAACTACTTTTAGCTACAGCAGTTGCTGCTCTATCTGTATCTGCAGCCAATGCCGCGCCAACTCTATATGGTAAAGCTTTTTTAG
>DAIPIF010000041.1:0-12244 GCA_036770925.1 Psychrobacter sp. | reverse complement strand
AAAGGGATATAAAGGGTTTATTCAAGCTATCTTTTATCTCTCTTGATGGTTACAGAAATGTAGTCTTCATAATTAATAGTAACTAAATGCTACTTATTAGGGCGAAATCTATTAAACTGAAGGCTCGCTGAAGATGAACCGCATTTTTATAATGGCAACTATGATGATATTCAAACACTTCTGTGAGTTAATCGCTCAGTAGTTTATCTTCTCAAAGAGACTAAATGCTTCACAAGTGAATGTATTGAAAATAATGGTTGATAAAAAAATGAATCACACTATACGCATAAGCGCAAAACCACTGAAATATAACCCCGTTATACCAGTAAGCCTATTGCTAGCGGTACTACTGGCGGGCTGTCAAAGCACTCCTGAAACCGATTTACTCGGTAATAGTAGCAGCTATCAAACCTCAACGCAGGCGAGTGGCAAGCGTAATTTGGATAAACAAGAAATTGCCCGTGTGCGTACCTCGCTTGCCGCGCAGTATATTCGTAAAAATGAGCTCGATACCGCCCAGCAGCAACTTGAAAAAGCTTTAGCTGCCGATAGCAGATATGCGCCCGCCTATGATATGATGGGCGTCTTATTGCAACAAGAAGGCAGCCGCCTTAACCTTGAAAAAGCCGATGATTACTTTAAAAAGGCGATTACCCTTGATAAAGACTTCACCCAAGCGCGCAATAATTACGGAGTTTATCTCTCACAGATGCAGCGTTATAGCGAGGCGGCAGAGCAATTTGAGTTTGCAGGAGCAGCGCTGGGTTATAATGGTCGTATTAGTGCCTTAGAAAATCTAGGACGTACCCATCTACAACTCAATAACCGTACCGCCGCGGCAAAAGCATTTTTGCGTGCCTTAGAGGGTAATCCTAATAGCCTCATCGCCCATATTGAACTGGTTGATTTGCTACTTGAGCAAGAGCGTGTCACGCAGGCACAGCGGCTTTATGATGAGACTTTAATCCTCGTACAAGGGCAAGGTACTAGCCCACGCTTGCTATTACAAGGTATCAAACTTGCTGATGTACAAAACGATAAAGTAACGCGTCAGCAATTAGCGCAGCAGCTACTATCTACCTATCCACTAAGTGCAGAAGCAAAACAACTTAAGACTTGGCTTAATAATCCAGAGGCTCCATGGAAATGACCCTATCATCATCTAACAATCAATCCCATAATCAATTATCATTTGGTGCCATGTTGCAGCAAGCGCGCAAGTCTAAACAGCTGAGCCTAGAAGATGCGGCAGATGAGCTGTTTATTTTAAAGCGTCATTTGCAAGCGCTTGAAGATGAGAATTTTGCTGATTTGCCACAAGCGGCTTTTACGCGTGGTTTTGCGATTAATTATGCCAAGTTTTTAGGGTTAGATCCGGTACAAGTGGTGAGTAGTTTTGATGCCGCGTATCCTAATGAGCTGAAACCTCGCGCCCTGAATAAAACCCATTCGCCACTGCGACCGATGGGAACTTTGCAGCGTGATACGCATAGCCGTATTCGCTTTAATCCGTTATTGATTGTGGCTATCGTTGCCCTGATTATCCTTGCGATATTTTTATTTCGTATGGTGACTAATGCCAGCCAAGACAATCAAGAGCCGATGCCCGTCGTTGATGGTTTGAGTGCCTCAGAGCAAGCGCAAGGCGCTGCCATTGATAACCCAGACGGCATTAATGCCTCAGGATCTGCACTGAATATGGGCAGTGATATGAGCGCCGCTGCTTTGGATATGAAATTGACCGATAGAGTCAGTATCACTATTACCGATGCTTCAGGTAACCGTCTGATGACGGGTAGCCAAAGCCGTGGTGATTATAATCTAACGGGTGTACCGCCCTTTAATATTCAGATTGATGATGTTGATAAAGTCAGCTTGCAATTAAATCAGCAGCCAGTCGCTTTAGCGCAATATGCCAATGGTAAACAAGCCAGCTTTGAGCTGACGCCTTAATAGCTCCTAGTTTTTAGCGGCTAGCTAAAAGAATCCCTAGCTATAGATAGCTCATTCATAAAAACCGCTCTATTTTATTTATTTCGTTCTAAATGAAGGATTTGTATATGTCAACGTCAGCGCCTATTAACCGTCGTCCTACCAAAAAAATATATGTCGGTGATGTCGCAATTGGCGGTGATGCACCGATTAGCGTGCAGAGCATGACCAATACCGATACCTGTGATGTGGCAGCGACCGTCGCCCAAATTGAGCGCTGCGTCGAGGCTGGCGCGGACTTTATGCGCGTCTCCACCCCAACGATGGATACAGTTAAAGCCTTCGCTGAAATTCGTAAATTGGTTAGTGTGCCGCTAGTGGCTGACGTGCATTTTGATCATAAAATTGCCTTAGCGGTTGCCGAAGCCGGTGCGGACTGTTTGCGTATTAACCCCGGTAATATCGGTAGTGATGCCAAAGTACGCGAAGTCGTTGCTTGTGCGAAGCATTATAATATTCCTATTCGTATTGGGGTCAATGCCGGCTCGCTTGAAAAAGACATTCAACGCAAATACACTGAGCCTACTGGCGCGGCGATGCTGGAGTCGGCGATGCGTCATATTGATATCTTAGAGCGCCTAAACTTTGATCAATATAAAGTATCGGTCAAAGCCAGTAATGTATTTTTGACGTTGGATGCGTATCGTCTCATCTCTGCCCAAATTGATAATCCGCTGCATCTTGGGGTCACTGAGGCAGGCGTTTACCGCACGGGCGCGGTAAAATCAGCGATTGCACTCGGTGGTTTATTATTAGATGGTATCGGTGATACGATACGCATCTCTTTGGCGGCTGAGCCTGAAGAGGAGATTAAGATTGGTTTTGATATTTTAAAATCACTCAATATTCGCTCCAATGGGGTAAATTTTATTGCTTGCCCCAGCTGTTCGCGCCAAGAGTTTGATGTTATCAAAGTCATGACCGCTTTAGAGGCGCGTTTAGAGGATATTCGTGAGCCTATAGATTTATCAGTCATTGGTTGTAAGGTCAATGGACCGGGTGAAGCCAAAGAGGTGGATATCGGTATTGTTGGTGCTGCGCCCAAGTCGCTGGTGTATTTAAGTGGCAAAAAAAGCCATTTAATTGATACCGATAGTTTGGTTGATGAGATTGAGAGCATGGTACGTGCGCGTGCAGCGGCGCTTGCAAAACTGCGTGACAATGAGATTATCCGCGTCAGATAGCCGTTATTTAAGATAGCCACTGTAAAGGCGATGAGTAACGCCATCAGTAATGATAATAATAAAGAATATCGTTAAATTTTAAGGATAGTACAACATCATGACAAAGCCGATTAAAGCAATTAAAGGGTTCAATGATATTTTGCCAGAGCAGTCTGCAAAGTGGCTACAGTTGGAGTCCATTTTAGCAGATGTACTTGGTAGATATGGCTATGAGCATATTCGCTTGCCTATCGTTGAGCAGACGGATTTGTTTGCGCGGGCTATCGGCGGCGCAACTGATATTGTCGAAAAAGAGATGTATAGCTTTGCTGATAAATCCGAGCCACCGACGCCTTTAACCCTACGTCCTGAAGGCACAGCGGGTGCAGTACGGGCAGTGATTGAGCATAATTTATTGCGCGGTGATACCCCAAAACTGTGGTATATCGGTCCGATGTTCCGTTATGAGCGTCCGCAAAAAGGACGTTATCGCCAGTTTCACCAACTCGGTGTTGAGAGCTTTGGTAGCGCGCTCCCTGATGCCGATGCCGAGCTGATTGCGATAACTCATTTGATGTGGCAAGCGCTGGGTCTCAAAGATGAGATGCGCTTGCAGCTCAATAGCTTGGGTGAAAGCGCGGAGCGTCAGGCTTACCGTGATGCGTTGGTGGCTTATTTGACCGATAAGCAAGAGCAACTCGATGACGATAGTAAGCGCCGTTTGAGCACCAATCCGCTGCGAATATTAGATAGTAAAGAGGCGAGTACCCAAGCATTATTGGTCGATGCGCCCAAACTTGCCAACTTTTTAGGGGCTGAAAGTTTGGCGCATTTTGAGCAAGTTCAGAATTATCTGGACGCGCTTGGCATTCCTTATGAGATTAACCCGCACTTAGTACGCGGGCTTGATTATTATAACAAGACTGTTTTTGAGTGGGTGACGGATAAGCTTGGCAGCCAAGCGACGGTCTGTGCCGGTGGACGTTATGATGGACTTATTGGTCAATTAAAATCTATCGGTGGCGACAATAAACCTGCAAAATCAGAGCCTGCGGTTGGTTTTGCGATGGGGCTTGAGCGCTTATTATTGCTGATTGAGGCGGTCGCGCCCTTTGCAGAAACCACAGCGTGTGATGTGTTTGTAGTGACCCATCCTGATGTCTATAGTGCTGGTATTACCTATGCGCAAAACCTACGCCATACGCGTCCAGACTTGCGTATAAAAATGGCAAGTGCCACAAGCCTCAAGGCGCAGATGAAAAAAGCGGACAAATCTGGTGCGGCATTAACCGTGATTATCGCTCAGCAAGAGCTTGATGAGGATACCCTCAGCATTAAGCACATGCAGACCGGCGAGCAGGTCACCGTGGCGCAAGACTGGTTAGCAAGTCCTGAGAATTTTGTAGCTAAACCGTCGCAATGATGGGTTGATTAAATGGGCTTAGTGATTTTTTAGCTCCTATTTTTATAAATTTTATCAGGTAAATAAACATGGCTTTGACCCCTAATTCGCCAAATTCAGACAACTCGATGAACGCCCTCAAGCAGTATGGCGGCAATATTATTACGGTGATTTTATTAGCATTAGCCGGCTATTTTGGTTGGACCTATTGGCAAAATAACCATGCCCGAGTCGATACCGTGGCGGCTGATTATTATGCTGATATTCAACGCTTAAACGAAGAAGTTAATTTAGCCAATCAAAATCCAGATTTAGAAGCAGAAGCACAAAGCGCCCTTGCCGATAGCCGTGCTCAGCTCAATAAAGACATTGATAGCCTCGTCAGCACCCATGCCAGCTCTGTTTATGCATGGCAGGCACTCATGATGAAAGCTCGTATGCAAGCAGATAGTGACGACTTTACAGGCGCAAATGCCAGCTTAAAACAGGCATTAGCGATTGATTTAGGGGACGCGGGATTACAGGCGATTACCCAGCTGCGCTATGCTGAAACGCTATTGGCTGCCGGTGAGATAGAGGCGGCTTTGTCTGCTGCAAAAAGCACGATGCCAAGCTCGTTTGAAGCCAGTCAGCAAGAGCTGTTGGGTGATATTTATGTCAAACAACAAAAGCGTGAGGAGGCGATTCAAGCGTATAATAATGCGTGGGAGCTGTTACGCACTCGTCAAGAAACGCGCTCGGTATTGGCGCTGAAGATGGAAAGCTTAGGGATAGTACCTGAGCCTATCAGTGAACAAGCCAGTTTGATTCAGGCATCCGCTAGCGCTGAATAATGCTTGAACGTAAATTTTAAAGGTGGCGCTGTCAATAGAGCTGACTTATCAGCAGCTTGTTTATTAATAGCCAATTCATATGCAGTGAGAACATACAATGACCCTATCTATTCGCTCCAGCAAAACCGCATCAGCGCTGCTCATCAATATGACCGTATTGGCCTTGATGAGCACTGCCGTTGTGGGCTGTAATCGTGGTATCAAGCCTGTGGTCAATGATCCGGTTAAACTAGTCGCTATTGCCCAGCCGATTAGCGTGTTGCAGCCTGTTTTTAGTATCGATATAGGCAATAAAAAAGTCAGTAGCAAAGACCCGCTCAGCTTGCAAATCGGCTATGATAAATCCCAAATCGTCACCGCCTCACGGGGCGGCGAGGTGAGCGGTTTTAATAGTGCCGGTCAGCGCTTATGGTCACTCAATGTTGGTGAGCCCATTACAGGTGGCGTGGCGCTCGATGCGTTTAGCCAAACCGCTATCGTCAGTACGCGCAGTGGTTTAGTGATGGCGTTTGATAGTACTACCGGTGAAAAGCGCTGGCAGCAGCCGCTATCTGCATCGGTATTGACCCCAGCACTTATTCATAATAATCGGGTTATCCTATCCGCCAATGATGGTTTTTTACATGGCTTATCGTTACAAAACGGTCAGTCTGTTTGGCAATTTGCCACCCAAGTACCTGATATCAGTGTGCGCGGTAGTGCGCAGCCGACCTTACTCGATGATAAAACCACCCTATTAGCCACCGCTGATGGACGTTTGCATGCGGTGACGACTGACAGTGGTTTACCACAGTGGTCACGCCGTGTGGGCGTGGGCGTCGGCAGTAGTGAAGTTGAGCGTATGAGTGATGTCGATGGCATGCCTATCATTGATAATAATGAGCTGTTTGCCGTGAGCTATAGTGGTCAATTGATTGCAATTGATTTAGCCAGTGGTCAAGTTAAGTTTGTTAACGAACTTGCCAGCTTAAAGTCATTGGCGGTCAATGACAAGCAAGTGATGGCGACCAGTTTAGATGGCAAAGTGGTGGCTTATGACCGCCGTACTGGTGAGACTCTGTGGGAAAATGAGGCGCTGAGCTATCGCAAATTGACCAATCCGGTGATGATTGGCGACTATATTGCCATTGGCGATTTAGAAGGGGTTATCCATCTGCTGAATCCTGCGACGGGTGACATCGTGAGCCGTGTCCAAACCAAAGGCGCGCTCACCCAGCTGCAAGTCCAAGACAGTCGCTTAATGACCCAAAGCACCTCAGGTCAAGTGGCTATTTGGCAATTGGCACGCTAAGCCGTCACCTCATTATAGAAGTACTGGCTCTTAGGTTTTAAAAGCTACAAGCGCTGCCAGTCATGCGCTTGTAGTTGTTTTGACTATTTATTATTTATTTATGTTGGAAGTATAAAGCAGCCTATTTGCTGTGAGTACTGCTTTTCCAATGCATTCATAAGGTTATAGACCCCTATTTTGTATATAACCGTGCCCATAACAGAGAGTAACGCATGAGTATTAAGCCTGTGGTCGCCTTAATTGGTCGCCCAAACGTTGGTAAATCCACTTTATTTAATCAGTTTACCAAAAGTCGTCAGGCACTGGTGGCTGACCTATCAGGTCTGACTCGTGACCGTCAATACGGTGACGCTGAGTATGAAGGTAAGTCGTTTATCGTCGTCGATACTGGTGGTATTGGTGAGGCGGATGACGGCAGTGGTAATATTGATGACTATATGTCTGAGCAGTCGCACACCGCCATTCATGAAGCCGATATTATCATTTTTGTGGTCGATGCGCGTGCCGGAATGATAGGGGCTGACGCCGAAATTGGTAAATTTTTGCATACGCTGGGTAAGCCCGTTTATGTGGTCGCCAATAAAGTAGATGGCGCGCATGACTCCGCACCCGCTGAATTTTATGCACTAGGGCTTGGTGAGCCGTATCCTATGGCAGCCAGTCATGGTCGCGGGATGGGTAACTTACTAGAAGTGATTACCGCTGATATGCCTGAGCAAGGTAATACCATAGAGCCAGATGGTCTGAAGTTGGCTATTATCGGTCGTCCAAACGTCGGCAAATCCACCTTAGTCAACCGTCTATTAGGCGAGGACCGCGTGGTAGTTTTTGATATGCCAGGCACAACTCGCGATAGTATTTATATCCCTTATGAGCGCAATGGTAAAAACTATGTGCTGATTGATACCGCCGGTGTGCGTCGCCGTGGCAAAATTGATGAAAAAGTCGAAAAATTCTCCGTCATCAAAACCCTGCAAGCGATTAAAGACTCCAATGTCACCGTCATCGTCATCGACGCCCAAGAAGGTATCGTTGATCAAGATTTGCATATGATTGGTTATGCGCTTGATGCCGGTCGGGCGTTGGTGGTAGCGATTAATAAATGGGATGGTCTCAGTCATGAGCAAAAAGACTTTATTAAAATTGAGATGGATCGCCGCTTTAACTTCATTCCTTATGTCAAAGTGCATTTAATATCTGCGCTGCATGGCACTGGTGTCGGTAATCTTTATCCCTCTATTTTGCGCGCATATCAGTCATCGATGTTTGATGTCACCACCAACCGCTTGACCCAAATACTGCAAGATGCGGTGACTGCCAATCCACCACCAACCGTTGGCGGTCGTCGTATCAAGTTGCGTTATGCGCATATCGGCGGTCATAATCCACCGGTTATCGTCATTCATGGTAATCAAACCGGCTCATTACCTAAGAGCTATCAGCGCTATTTAGAAAACCAATTCCGTGACGTCTTTAAGCTTGAAGGGACGCCGCTTAATGTGGTCTTTAAGCTCAATGAAAACCCCTACGCCAAAAAAAGTGATACGCCAACCAAAGCAAAAGCCCAACAGCTACAGCAGCGCCAAAAAAGAATGAAATTTACGACAAAAGATAAGAAAAATCGTTAAGTTTTCTTAAGCTTAATCATAAAAAATCTGTTATAAACTCGATAAGTCTGATGATATAGTAGTGGCGCATACAGCAGAATCTCTCATATTTAGCAATAGCTTTGAGAGGACGCTCACTACTATATTAAAGACGATAATCACGGGTTTATCAGGTACTATAAGGCAAGTACTCCTTACTTAGCTCATTGATATGCGTAAACCCCCTACTAAGACGCTGAAAAACCTAACCCAACGCTCTGTCTTACAAGCCATCGCTATTGGCATTCTGATGTCTTTTTTATTGACCTTTGTCTATAGTTTAGTGCACCATTATCAGCAAAAGCGCCTTCATACCCAAAAATTAGCAGAGCTTTTAGCCAGTAGTGCCTCGACAGCAGAAGGGGCTGAACTGGTTGCCAACCAAGTCAGCATGCTGTTAGCGGATGACCCTACCATCAAAAACATCATTTTTTACTCTCTTGAGATGCCGATTAATAGTCTTGATCAAGCAGGCAACGAGCAAAATAGTAATGATTGGTATAACGCCTGTTTTGCCGATACAGTGAGTTTTAATCGTCCGGTCACCAGTAATTATCTGGCGACAGCCGCCGAAGAGAACACCTTAGTGGGTTATATTAATATAACCTTAGATGTCAGTAAATTTCGTCTAAACTGGCTATATATCAATATCTGGCTGTGGCTTGCGACCGTCTCATTAGGTCTGATGGCGATATGGCTGGTACTGCGTAAAATAAATCGACCTTCCAAAAATATCACCGAACTCGCCAAAGTTTGTACCATTGTAATGGACACGCCTGACTTAAAACAGCTGCCTGTTATTCATCAATCTTATGATTTTCCAGAGCTGAGCACCATCCGTCTGGCTTTTGTGACCTTATTTAATCGCCTAAAAATAGCCCAGCAAAAAGTCGATGCGCTCGCCATCTTTGAGCAACAACTACATAATAAAGATTTGTCGCTTGATGTACAGCGGCATAATTTTCAAAGTATGATTAATCATGAGCTTAAAACCTCTTTGAATGCGATTTCAGGCGGCTTACAATTACTCAACCCTCAGTATCTCAATGAGGAACAAAAGGATGTCATTGCCATTATCCATAAAGGCAGTCAGCATTTGGAGGCAACTCTTGAGCAAATTATTCAGCTTAATAAAATAGAAAAAGGTCAACTGGGTATCGTGCTCAGCAGCTTTAGCCCTTTGCAGCTCCTTTCAGATTTAGTAGCGGAATTTGAGCCGATTGCTAAGCAAAAGAACGTACTCTTAACCAGCCATATTCATCATGCTGACCACACTCTAGAAGGCGATACTAAGAAAATTAAACAAGTGCTAGATGCTTTAATTAGTAATGCGATTAAATTTACGCTGCAAGGACAGATTACGATTGAATCGCAGCTGACTCACTTTAAGGAGAGTATTCGTTGGCAAGTCAAGGTGATAGATACCGGTATCGGCATTGATGATAAGTATATGAACGACTTATTCACGCCCTTTTTTCAAGTGGACCCTAGTCATACGCGTGAATATGAAGGCGCAGGTTTAGGTTTGCCTTTAGTGCAGCAATTGGTGAACTTGATGAGCGGCACCCTTGAGGTAAAGAGCGAGCTTGGTTTTGGTAGTGAGTTTACGGTTTTGCTGCCGCTACAAAATAGTAGCCATAATCAACGTCAGCGCTCGTTATCTAGTCTTAATGTGGTTTATTATCATCATGAGCCCACCGGTTTTATCGTTGATGAGTTGCAGCGCCTTGGGGCATCGGTGAGCTGTCAGTGTTATGAGACCTCATTAACCCAGCAGCTGAGCTTCGATAGCATCGATATTGTGATGATTGCCGAAGAGATTACGCCCGAGCAAGCCATACAAATTGCTCAGAATATCCGCCAAAATGAAAGTAGCCATCGGGTTTTATTAGTGTACTGGTATGCCGCCCATAAAAAATATAATCTAGATAACTTTGAATACGCTCTAAAAGCGGCAGGTATTGATTTTTATCATAGTAGCCTGCGTGATAGTGTGCTGCTAAAAAATCTATTAAATCAGTGGCTCGCTTGGATTTGATGGCTTGATATCACGGCAAGCTTAGGAAATCGGATATATAACAGGCATAAAAAATCCGCTAACGATGACACTGTTAGCGGATTTTTTATTGATTCTAATAAAGTTTATTAAAATAAGTTCTTTGTCCAGCGTACCACATGTTGCCACATCCGGCTGATAAATCCGGACTCTTCCACATCAGCGGTGGCGACAATAGGAATAGAGGCGACCGCTTTGCCATCCATAACCGCCATCATCGTACCGATTTGTTGACCTTTTTTGATAGGAGCTTCTATGCTATCTGGAATATCAACGACGGTGGTGATTTTATTTTTTTGGGTTTTTGTGGTTAAAATCTGCAGATTGTCCCCCGTTGCCAGCTCAATCTCATCGGCTTCACCAAACCAGACTGGCAGCTTGCTGACGAATTGTCCGGCAGGCGCTTTGGTCACGGTGGTAAAATGCCCAAATCCCCAGTTGAGAAGCTCGCGGGATTGATCAGCGCGCGCTTGCTGGCTTTTGGTGCCCATAATGACGGATATCAGGCGCATATCATCCCGATTACTCGATGCCACTAAGCAGTAGCCGGCGGCATTGGTATGCCCTGTTTTTAGACCATCGACAGTGCTATCCGTGGCGAGTAGGGCGTTACGGTTGCCTTGGGTAATGCCATTATAGGTAAACTCTTTTTCAGAGTATAAATTATAATAGTCGCCACTATTTTTGATAATCGCGCGGGCTAATATCGCCAAGTCGTGAGCGGAGGACTCATGACCGGCATCGGGCATCCCTGTAGAGTTCAAAAAGTGGGTGTTCTTCATGCCAAGCTTTTGAGCTTGCTCATTCATCAGTATCGCAAATGAAGCTTCGCTACCCGCGATATGCTCTGCCATCGCTTTGGAGGCGTCGTTACCCGATTGGATGATGATACCGCGTAGCATATCAATGACGCTGGCGGTCTGATTCACTGGCACATACATGCATGATTCAGTACTGCTGCCACGACACCACGCATTTTTGCTCATCAGTACCGGTTCATCTTCGGTCAAATCACCTGCCGCCAAACGCTGTTCAATGATGTAACTGGTCATCATTTTAGTCAGTGACGCTGGTGGCAACGGTGTATCAGCGTTTTTTTGCGCCAAGATTTCGCCCGTATTATAGTCCATCAATATATAGGCGGTATTTGCCATTTCAGGGGGCTCGATAGCAGCGTTTGCCATCACAGCGCCCATAGAAAAACTGACACCGACTACCAGCTGTATGAGCTGTTTTTTTACACGCTTTACTGTCATAGATTGTTACACCACATCATTAAACTAAATGCGTCTAGACTCAAATCAGCCTTATTGATAAAAAGTAGCGGCATTTGACCCTAGACATAAAATTCACGTCTTATATTAGCAAAATGCCATCGTAGGGGGAAACGATAAATGTACTAAATAAGAGAATGATAACGCTGGCAAGAATAATTTAAAAAATGCCTTGCAGCACTAGGTCGGCTGAGTAGCGTTTGCATCCCTCCTAAAGGGTCGCTACAAAAAAGCTTGCGCTAGCGTATTGAGGTTCAGCGCTAGCACAAGCTTTATCTTACTACTGATGATATTGTACGGTTTAAGCCAAGTATTGGTAATCGATACTAATACTCTGCATTGGCTAAATCTTCACAAATGGCTTTATTATCTTGCTTAGGAAACTGCATCGTCCAGCTGCGAATACCTTGGAGGATTTGGCGATAATCTTGCTGAGTTGACAGATATTGGATGGCGGCTTTTGGGTCATCTAAAGACGGCATCAGTTCATGTAACTGCATGTTGTAAGACTTAAAAAAGCGCTGTTTTTTATTGGCACTGAGCATCGGCGGACATATTTCAGATAGCACTTGCATCACGGCAATTTC
>DAIPIF010000040.1:11139-12253 GCA_036770925.1 Psychrobacter sp. | reverse complement strand
GGCGAATGTTTCACATACTTAGGTTTATGGTGTTGTCCGATAAAAAAGCGGCTACCAATGATAGCCGCTTAGTGGATGCTTTAAAATAGCAGCGTTATCTTTAGTTCTTGCTATAAATTAAGTCCCAAACCCCATGACCCCGATCTATGCCGCGGCGCTCAAACTTAGTCATCGGACGAAAGTCTGGGCGTGGGGTAAAGTTGCCTTTGCCGGCTTGGTTATGCAGTCCCTCAAGCTCATCTAATACCTCAATCATCCAAAATGCATAATGCTCCCAATCAGTCGCGGTATGAAACCAGCC
The DNA here is from genome assembly GCA_036770925.1 of Psychrobacter sp. GTDB lineage: Bacteria > Pseudomonadota > Gammaproteobacteria > Pseudomonadales > Moraxellaceae > Psychrobacter. Next base: position 11,952 of record DAIPIF010000040.1, on the reverse strand, counting down.
GCCTGATTTTAGACTGCGTGTGACGATAGCCATACGCTCAGGGTTTACAAAACGGCGTTTATAATGGCGCTTTTTTTGCCACGGGTCAGGGAAATACAGCTGAATACGGTCAATATGGTTTTCAGGCAACTGAGAGAGTAGGGTAATGGCATCCCCATTGATAATTTTCACATTGGTCAGGTTTTGCGAGCCTGCCATATAGGCGCATTTACCAATACCAGGCTCATGCACCTCAATGCCGACAAAATTACGCGTGGGCTCAGCGATTGCCATGTCGATAAAGGATTCGCCCAAGCCAAAGCCAATCTCTAGAGTCAAAGGCGCATCCTCGCCATTTGGGGTGTCGCTAAAGAGCGTGCGTAAATTATCAATGCCCTCAAGATTGCCATCGCCGACACTATTATTGACAATATAGTCGGCAAATTCTGGATCGGTCAGCGCCAGTTCAGCATTTTTATTCATATGCGTGCGCCGTTTGACAAAGGTCTGGATAATGCGTTGATGCTTATCCTTTTGGAGGTTATTATTGGCATTTGCGTCAGTTTGAGCGTCAGTTTTGCTATCAGGGAGTTGGTTCATAATATTAAGGGGACTTTATCAAGAGGATGGAAGATACAGCGCAAGCTACTCGCTTATTATAGGTCAAATAGGCGCTGGTGCAAATGTAGCATAATATTTTTGCAAATGAGTCAAATCGTTAGGCATTATGATAATTGTTACTATATAGCCGTGCGCTAGGGCTAGCATATAGAGCGGTTTTGACCTTATTATATACCTCAGATTGACGGTTTTATTATAGTTTTTATAATGACT
>DAIPIF010000040.1:0-11039 GCA_036770925.1 Psychrobacter sp. | reverse complement strand
ATTTTAAATAAGGGTTGTTAAAGTCATTGCTATTGTCCTTGTTGTTAAAGCCTCCTTTCATTACTAATAGAGCCCATCGCTATGCTATTTATTGAGACGGATTCGCCGCCACCGTTTTATCAAGAAAAACTCACTGCTGCCCAGCGTAAAAAGCTCGACCAATGGTTTATCGGACAGCGCACCCAAAGCTATTATCTCAAGCGTTTTGAGGCGTTTGATCAGCAAGGCTATTTATCTCCTAAATGGCATTGGGCAGCGTTTTTGGTGACTTTTCCTTGGCTGCTATATCGTAAGCGTTATATGGATGCCATCGTTTATAGCGTGGCGGGTTGGTCCTTTATTCAGCTTAATATCGCTATGGTATTGGTCACGGTTGAATTTGCTTTGATGGACTTTATAGCCGATGGCTATCAGATGGCAGTACGGGTGGGTATTGCCGCGCTCATTTGGCTTTTTTGGTCGGTTATGGTGGCACGTTGGACGGATGCATATTATTACCGTATGGCGCGGCGTGAGATTGCTGATGTGCTGGAGGACTATCCGCGCGATGAGGCGGCGCAAAAGGCACATCTCAAGCGTGAGGGTGGGGTCAGTTTGGTCGGTCTGGCGATGGGCTTTGGCTTTTTTGCCTTTTCACTGACAGTTATCAAGGTGCAGTTTTTACCCATTATCGCTAAACCTCAAGAAAATGAGATATTATTCAACACCTATGATATCGCTAAAACCACCCAAAATAAGGTGGCACTTATTTATCAGCAGACGGGGCAGTGTCCGACTGATTTTGCGCTTAATCTTAGTGAGCCCCAAGTGCGTGTAGACGTGGCGACCCAAGCGGCTGGCGTTCCTGCGACCGATTGTGCGGTGATAGCCACTATCGAAAACGTGAGGTTCCCGCTGCGTTATCTTAATGAGCAAACCTTAGTATTTTATCATACGCCCGATAGCGACAATTGGCGTTGTACGACCTCGCTCAATGAGGAGCTGGCACCGATAAATTGTAATGCGGACTAACTTTTATGCTCAGTGGCAGTGTCCGTATTGATATCATCGGTGGCTAGCGTTTGGCTTTTAAGAGCATCTGAGAATGCTGTTAGGTCAAGCTTACGTGATTTGTCGATATCTTCATCAAATAAGCTCTCAAGCTCAGTCATCGCTGATTGAGCGGAGGCAATCATACTGGCTTCATCATCATAAATGGCCTGTTGGCGCTCAATCAGTGCATCATCATAGTCACGGAAGGTTTGGATAGTCTCGCGCGCCTTTTCGGGTGAGATACCCAGCAGCTGTAGAGATTCCCGCGACATATCCAAGGAGGATAGGTACGTTTCTCGCCAAATATGCCGCACCCCGACTTCCCGCAGGCGATAATAATGCTGACGATCGCGCGCCCGTGCCAATATCACTAAATCAGGATAGTTACGATGTAGATACTGGGCGGTGGTGATAGAGCGCTCTAAATCATCGACGGCAATAATAAAAATACGCGCTTTATTAATGCCTGCCGCGCGCAAAATCTCAGGGTTTTTTGGGTCGCCATAATAGACTTGATTACCAAATTTACGCACAAAATCTACCCGATTTGCCGAGCGCTCAATCGCGGTAAATTCGATATTATGCATCCGTAGCACCCGCCCAATAATTTGTCCAACCCGCCCAAACCCTGCGATAATCACTGGATGCTCATGGTCAGGAATCGTATCGTACTCACGGCTTGGCTTGCTTTTATCGAACAAAGGCTCGCCCACTTTTTCTAATAATAAAAAGGCAAAAGGGGTCAATGCCATAGAAATAGTCACAATCAGGGTAATCATGTCGGCAAGCTCAGGGCTCAAGACGTTTTGGGTCGCAGCCACACTGAATAACACAAAAGCGAACTCGCCCCCTTGTGCTAACGTGACACCCAAACGGATACTGGTTGGCCAGCGATTGCCGGATACTTTGGCAATAAAGGTCACTACCGCAAATTTAATAACCATCAACCCCAGCGCGCAACTGATAATAAATATCGGCTTTGCCATGATAAGTTTGACATCGGTCAGCATGCCAACGGACATAAAAAACAGCCCTAATAATAGCCCTTTAAACGGCTCAATACTCGCCTCAAGCTCGTGCCGATATTCAGAATCCGCCAGTAATACGCCGGTTAAAAATGCGCCTAATGCCATTGATAAGCCAATTTGCTCCATCAATATAGACACACCCATCACGATAAATAACGCCACACCCGTTAGCAATTCGCTTGCGCCACTGGAGGCGACAAACTTAAAAAACGGTCGCACGATGTAACGACTGGCGATGATAAGTCCTGCAAAAACCGCAAAAACTTTGCCAAAGTAAATCAAATCATAGCTTTGTTCGCGGATACCAGACAAAAACGGAATCACCGCTAATAATGGGATAACGGCAATATCTTGGAAGAGTAAAATGGTAAAAGCTTCACGCCCGTGGGTGCTTGAGAGTTCTTGTTTTTCGGTGAGGATTTGCAGCACAAAGGCGGTAGAGGACAGCGCTAAACCAAAACCGACAATAAAAGCGGTATCTAAATGCAAGGAGAAAAACTGATATAAAATGCCCATCAATAAGATGCCAGTCAGTCCTACTTGCAATCCGCCCAGCACAAAGATAGAACGCCGCAATGCCCAAAGCCGTGACGGCTGCAACTCAAGCCCAATGATAAATAGCAGCATCACCACGCCAAATTCAGAAAAATGCAGTAAGCTCTCCGCATCACCTGCCACATCCAAGGCGCTAGGACCTAAGATTAAACCGGTGATTAAGTAGCCCAAAACAGTGGCGATACCAAAACGTTTACCGAGTGGTACAAATAACAGCGCTGCACCCAAAAAAATCGTGGCTTGTAACATCAAATCTGGTGCGCCAGCGGGCGTGGTAACAGCGGCTGCGAACATAAAAAATCCTTAGCAATCAATATCAGTTTAAAGCGTATAACTTGTCTTTATTTTAAAGCCATTATGAGCGCAGGCTATTTCTTTTTATAAATCTTCCACACGTTATTGTCGGCGAGCGGATTGCTATACGCATCGTTACGGCGCTTACGTGGAGTTTGCCGACTATCGACAATTTTAAAATCAGGCAAAGCATGGACAATCAGTCCCGTACGATAAAAGCGTAGGCGCTCAGGCTCTAACATCTCGCCTTTATTATCGCGGCAAAAGACATAAGCGCGCAAATCGATAAACTCTCGATGTGCCACTAATCTTGCATCCTCATTATTATCGAACACAGCGGTCATGCGCTCAATCTCTTGGGCATTATAATCACCGCATTTATCAATGAGCGCCCCAACTGAGCCAAAGCTTTTGGATTCTTTGGCACGGGTTTTGGTCAAATGCAAACGCTGCACATGAAAGATAAACTGCGGAATCTCAAGGCTGGCGGGCAGTGGTAAAAAGTCTGGCGGCAGATAAGCGGCTGGATAAAAAGCCATCGCGCGCTCAATCAGGTTTTGCCAACGCTGCTGATAGGCTTGCACCTCGGCTAGATTGCCTTCATAAATCGGCATATCACGGATTTGCCGCAAGATATCGGGCGGAAATTGCTGCTCTCGAAAGCTGGCAATATCTTCTTGCAGGGTTGAGAGTAATATTTTGGCGTGTTTTTTGCCGTCTTTGGAGACAGGGTCATCGATATAGTCGGGGGCAACAAAAGGCGCTGAGCGTCTAGACATGGTCATGGTTCATCAAATGATTGTTGGTAAATAATTGAAAGTATAAAGTCTCACAATCGGGCTAATTATTCAGCATTTTCAACATGCTACCATAACTGTATAAACCATCGTGCATTTAATTTGCTAGATGTTGCGATTTATTGAGGTCAATAAGGCTAAGAATTTGTGCTTTTAGAGTGCTATACCCTACTCGTAAAAGCACATTTTACTGAGGATTAGCCTAATGATTATGCCCCGCATGACTATTATCAACAGGACGCTCCGATATATCACAGACCAGTGCATCGCCGTGTGTTTGCGCGGCGCTTTCGACCTGAATCGTCACATGATGAATACCCAAATCGAGCAGCCGTTGCTCTAAGTCAGCAATGAGTCGATTGGACTCATAAATACTCATCTCACCATCGACCACCACATGACACGATAGGGCGTTGAGACCACTGGTAATGCTCCACACATGCAAATCATGCACCTGCTCAACTTGTGGATGTGCCAGCAGTTGTGTCTCTACGTTGGTTAAAGAGATGCCCTCTGGCGTGCCCTCCATCAGAATATGTACCGAATCTCGCACCACGCGATAACCGCTGAATAAAATCAATATGGCGACAATGACGGAGGCGGCAGCATCCGCCCACACCCAGCCAAATCCTATCATGAGTAGAGCGGCGACAATAGCGGCAACCGACCCCATTAAATCACTTAAAACATGCAAATAAGCACTCTGCATATTGAGGTTAACCGGTTGATTGCTGTCAGTTGATGGGTCGTTGTTGCTGTCACTCTGTTTGCCGGCTTCACTGCGGCTACCACGATGCATCAACCATGCGACCAAAATATTGACCAGCATACCGATAGTGGCAATGATAAGCATACCTTGGGTGGCAATGTCAGTTGGTGTATTAAAGCGTTTAATCGCCTCATAAAATATCATCGCGGCGATAATAATAAGCGTGGCACCATTGACAGTTGCCACCAGTATCTCAAAGCGTTTATAGCCAAAGGTTTTTTGATGAGTGGCAGATTTTTCGCCAATCTTGAATGCCATCAAGGTCGCACCTAGCGCCACGGCATCGCTGAGCATGTGACCGGCATCGGATAACAGTGCCAAACTACCTGTCAACCAACCACCAATCGCTTCGATAAACATATAACCGGTGATGATAATAAAGCTAAATAACAAAGTACGCTGATAGCCTCTGGTATCTCGCGGCGCGGTGGTCTGCTCTAAATGTTCATCGTGGTCATGAGTGTCTTCATGCTCATAATTAGGGTTTTGATGCGCGTTTTCAGAGGTTTTTTGATGATTATCTTGATGATTGTCCTGACGATTAGGGGGTTCAGGCTTAGGATTGCTCGCACTCATAAACAGACTCCGCCTTTATAGGCTATATTTGATACTATCAAAATCGAATTTAACACCATTAACAGCCAGTCGCTGTCATAGACCAGTAAGTGTCACGCTAAAATATAAAGTAGAAAAATAGGGCTTGCTATAATAAAGTCAGTCATAAAAATAAAGTAATAGATAAGCTACCAACCAATGGGGTCGATATCTAACGTCAGCTTTAGGTATTTGGTGCTTGGCAAGGTTAATACCTGCTGCCACCAGTGATTGAGAATATGATGCAGCTGCGTGCGCTCTTTGGCTAATAATAACAGCTGCACATGATAGCGGTTTTTCTTTTTACTCATCGGTGCATCAATAGGACCGAGTACCGTCAGATGATGCCCAGCAGGCAAAATAGCAATGGCATCGTTAATGGCTTGAGTCGCGGCGGCAAGGGTTTTGCCTTCACAGCGGATTAAGGCGGCATGGCTATAAGGCGGCAAGCCCATCATTTGGCGCTCCTCTAGCAGCTGGCGGGCAAAGGGTAGATAGCCATCTTTGACCAGTTTAAGTAGCAGCTCATTATCCGGTTGCAGGGTTTGAATCAGTACGCGTCCTGCCTTGTCACCGCGTCCTGCGCGTCCGGCGACCTGAATCATCAGCTGCGCGGTATGTTCAGGCGAGCGAAAATCGGCGGATAAAAACCCACGGTCGGCATTGGGCAAGCAGACCAAGGTCACATTGGGAAAATGATGACCTTTGGCGACCATTTGGGTGCCGACCAATATCGCAGGTTTGCCTAAATTGATGCGCTGATAAATCTTCTCCCAACTGCCTTTGCGGCTCGTGGTATCGCGGTCGATTTGAATGATGGGATACAGCGCTTTACTGGTTTGTGGATTGGCAAATATAGCGTGTAAATTATCGCTTAATCGGCTGGTGCCCATACCTTTGGCATCGAGGTTTTGACTGCCACAATCCGCACAAACGCTTGGAATATAAGCTTGCCAATCACAGTGATGGCATTTTAAATAAGCGTGGTTGGCATAAGCCGCAGATTGCGCTTTGCTACTGTAATGCACGGTTAAATGGGCATCACAGCGCGGGCAATCCGCTTGCCAACCACAAGCAGTACATAATAATACGGGGGCATAACCGCGGCGATTGAGAAATATCAAAACTTGGTCGCCCGCCTCTAAAGTTTGCCTAATGGCACTAATTAAGGCATCCGTCAGCCCCGTATCATAGCGTGCGCCATCGTCCGTCGTTTGTTGATGCGTGCTTTGCTGGCGGGCATCAATCAGCTGCAAGGTCGCAGGCTTAGCGCTGCCTGCGCGCACGCGTAACTCACACTCTACTAGCTTGCCATCATTCACCAGTTTGAGATGCTCAAGGGTCGGCGTTGCCGTACCGAGCACCACTGGAATTTGGCATTGTAATCCGCGATATAAGGCAATATCAGCGGCATGATAACGCAAGGTATCTTGCTGCTTATAAGAGCCATCATGCGCCTCATCCACCACAATTAAGCCTAAATCGGCAAAGGGATATAAGATGGCTGAACGGGTGCCGATGATAATTTGCGCATGCCCTGTGCGGCAATCTTGCCAACCTTGCAAACGGTAAGTGGCGCTCATCCCTGAATGCAATAAGACAATTTGCGCGGCAAAACGACTGGCAAAGCGCGCGCGAGTTTGCGGAGTCAAACCAATCTCCGGCACCAAGATTAATACTTGTTTGCCTGCCTCCAGCACCGCTTGCATGGCTTGTAGATACACTTCGGTTTTACCACTACCGGTGATACCGTTGAGTAATACTCCCAGATATTTTTGCGCCGTATGCGCTTTGAGGATGGTTTTGACCGCTTTTTTTTGCTCAGTATTCAAGTCCAGTGGCATTTTTGCCAAACGCATGGGCGCCGGTGCGCTTTTGGGCTGAATATAATGCTCAATCAGCCCTTTGGCCTCTAAGGTCTTTAAAAAAGGGCGCTGCATACCCTCTAATAGCAAAACCTCTTCACTTGCCCCACGTTTGCCATGCAGTTTTAGCATCTCAAATTGTTGCTTTTGTTTTTTGGCATTGGCAGGGAAATAATCCGCACTATCCGCACTCAGCGCCGGCAAAATACGCCAATGGGTAATCAATAAATCCAGCGGTTTACCTTGGCGTACTAAGGTTGGCAGCATCACCGCGAGCACATTGCCTAACGGATAATGATAATAGCGCGCCAGCCAATGCGCCAGCTTCAGCATCGGCTCACTGAGAATAGGCTCATCATCCAAACAGCGTTTGATGGGTTTGAGCTTATCGCTAGGCACCTCGCTGTCTGCTTGCGCAAGGTGAGCGACCACCACCCCAATTAAGCGCCGCTGTCCAAAAGGCACCTCGACACGGCTGCCAATATGCGGTAGCAAGGCATTTTCTGCGCCGGCATTCTCTGCTGGCAGGCAATAGTCAAACACCCGATAAAGGGGGACAGGTAGGGCAACTTGTACCAACATAAAGGACGCTCACAGCCTTGTGGGATTTAAAAGAAGATTTATGCTTAGCATAAAACAATCAAACCCAAATAGCACTATTTGGGTTTGATATTACGACTGAGAGTCAGCGGATAAGAGGACTATTCAAGATATAAAATAGACTCAATCTCGACCACACCGCCTTTAGGTAATGCCGCCACTTGTACCGCTGCGCGGGCAGGATAAGGCTCATTTAAATTAGCAATAAACACCTCATTGAGCGCGGCAAAATCATTTAGGTCCGTCAAAGATACATTGAATTTGACCACGTCATTAATGGTGCCGCCTGCCGCTTCGCAAATCGCTTTGATATTGGCAAAGACTTGCTCAGCTTGCGCCTCAAAACCCTCAGCAAGTTGCATGGTGGCTGGGTTGAGACCAATTTGCCCTGAGATATAAACGGTATTGCCCACTTTGACCGCTTGTGAGTAAGTGCCCACTGCGGCAGGCGCTTTATCTGTTTGAATGGTTTGACGAGTCATTATTTATCCTTAGGAGTTTATGAGATAGGCTGAATTCATGTGCTGTCACGTTAGCAGTTAACATTACAGCTGATAGAGCCTGATAATATTTGGAAAGCCTAATAATGAGCGCAGTTCCCGAATGCCTTTTGCCAGATGTCGGCGGCTACGCACGATAATATGAATAATAGTGTCACTGCTGCGCACATCCACGGTTTCAACCCCGATATTGAGCTGCCGCAGATGGTAGATGACTTCACTAATTTGCTCATCGCTTAGGGCAATAGACAGTTTAAGATAAGCGGGGAAACGGATTTTGCCGCCGTATTCTTCAGAATCGCTTTTTTTAACGGGGGTATCATCACGCCAGTTTAACTGAATCACTTGGTAAGGATTGTCTTTACGAATATCGTCGAGTGAGAAGCATTTGTGACGATGGACGACGAGACCATGGCGGGATAAATGACCGACAATACGGTCGCCATAGATAGGATGACAGCAATTGGCAAAGTCCAATTCTACCCCAGCGGCATTGGCAATCAGCTGTTTGGGCAACAGGGCGCCTTCGCTATTTTCTTGTGATTGTAGATGGCTCATCTCCTCACTAAATAAGCGTGAGACCACCAATTGCGGCAATAACGTCCCTGAGCTGACTTGCTCAAACAAGACCTCTTTTTGTGACAAACCACGCCACTCCAACAGATTATCCCAATCACTCTCTTGCAAATCAGCGAGGCTTTTTTGATACGTTTTGAGCGCGCGGTCTAACGCTTGTTGACCATGGCGCTGCTTATCACTGGCAGATAAATCTTTGAACCAGCGCAAAATCTCCTCACGGGCTTTGTTGGTTGCCACAAACCCAAGCCACTCCGCTTTAGGCTCAGACTGACTGTCAATTTCAATCTCAACGGTTTGACCATTGGTCACCACCGTGCCTAATTTGGCTTTTTTGCCCTCAATATTAGCGCCCACCGCGATATTGCCGACCATAGGACCGACCGCATAAGCGAAGTCTAAAGCGGTTGAGCCTTGCGGTAGCTCATAGGCGCGACCTTTGGGACTGTAGCAAATAATTTTACTCGAATGCAGATAATCCATCAGCTCATTAATGGTAGATACTGCCGCTGAAAAGTCCGAGCTATTTTCATCCAAAGACTCTTCATCGACCAAATCTTTCATATTACGTAGCGACGCCTGAATCACCGACTGACTGATATCTGAGGCATGCTCTGCCCCAATCACCCCGAGGCGCGCCGCATGTTGCATCTTTTTGGTCATAATAGTGGCTTTAATCGTGTCACTATCACGCTCATAAGTGAGGGTCAGCGACTGATTGCCACCGGGCAATGGACGGCGAATATTATCCTCAATATTGGCATCATTAATTTGATATTTTTTAATTAAATAATAGGCAAGCTTATCGCAGGCCTCAATGCTATCGAGCACAATCTCAAAGGAATAATGGCGCAATAAAGTATTCATCTCACCGCGATTGCGAAAAAACTGACGGTAGATGGCAACCCGATTATCAAGCACTTTGACATGACCGCTGAGCCCTAAGCTACTGATAACGATAGTGAGATACTGATGGATGGCCTCTTTTTGAAAATTACGCCCAAGCCCATGCTGTAGCAGCTTATCAGACATTTTATTGTACATCTCAGCATCGAGATTACGATAGCACAGCACCTCAATATAATCGGCAATATCATTGAGTCCCATCAAACGCGCAAAGGGCACATAAAAATCTAGGGTTTCTTGAGCAGTGGCACGCTGTTTTTCGGCACTGACCGCATCTAACGTGGACATATTATGTAAGCGGTCGGCAAGTTTAATAATCAAGACGCGTGGGTCTGCTAAGGTCGCGGTCAAAATTTTATGAAAAGTCGCCGCTTTATTTTGTTGTTTATTATGATAAGAGGACTTTAGTTTGGTCACCCCATCCACCAGACGCGCCACCACTTTGCCATAACGCTGCTCAATTTGGTCATCGCTAACTTCCGTATCTTCAACGGTATCATGCAAAATGGCGGCGATAACCGTATCACGATCCAAGCGAAAGCCTGCCAGTATCTCAGCGACAGCAATGGGATGAGTGATATAAGGCTCTCCTGATTTGCGCTTATCCTTAATATGCGCCACATCGCCAAACTCACAGGCATCAATAATATCGCGGCGCTCATCAGCGGTTAAATAGACCACTGAACGCAGTAAATTATGTCGTGCATCGTCCACCATTTGATGACTCAGTTTGGGTAAATTTTGGCTCATAAAGTGGCTATCCTATTAGAGACTACAGTTTGGCTATAGTGATTAAAATGTCGTTATATTAAGCGGCTAAGGTTTGGGTGAACCACCCTCTAATTAATCGTAAATTGGGCGCAATGTCAACTATTAAGCCGACATCTGCTATAAAAGTTAGTAATATCGCCTTAAAGGGTGGGTTTTTTAGGATAAACGGATAGCCTTTTAAAGCCGAGGGTTTTGAGTGGCTATAAACAGCAAAAACCACAGCATGATACTGTGGTTTTTGGTTTGCTAATAAGAGACTGATAAGGCGGTATGCAGAGCTTACTTATTAAGCCCTAACGGACTCTCTAAAAACCGTGATCACCTGATAAGGCTAAATCTAGTGAGCTGGTGGCAAAGGTATGTTCGGGCTGATTGAGAATATCACGGGTAATTTTGCCCGCAGCAATCTCACGTAACGCCAGTACCGTAGGCTTGTCATTATCGACATCTACCATCGGCTCAGCAGTACCTTTTGCCAATTGACGCGCGCGTTTGCTTGCGACCAATACCAGCTCAAAGCGATTATCCACATTATCCAAACAATCTTCAATCGTCACACGTGCCATAGATAGCTACCTCGGTTATTTTTATCAGTGACAACTATCGTTTGTCACTCAATAAAATAGTATCAAAAATATAAACATAAATAGCAGACCACTATAGCATTTTTTGCACAAAGGCGCAGATGCTTTTTTACTTGACTTCCTCCCCTCCCTAAAGTGAGGGGATTCCTACAGCTAGACGGTCAAGCC
>DAIPIF010000039.1:0-12609 GCA_036770925.1 Psychrobacter sp. | reverse complement strand
AGTATGCCATTAAGCGTGCTGTATCTAAGCCTTCTTAATGTTGTGATTTACGCTTCATTTGCTCAAAAAACTCATCGTTCGTCTTCGCTTCTTTTAGACGGTCGAGTAAGAATTCAGTCGCTTGCACGCCATCCATCGGCTGCAATAATTTACGCAAAATCCAAACCTTACGCAGCTTATCTTCATCAAGCAAACGCTCTTCGCGACGCGTACCCGATTTTTTGATATTAATCGCTGGGAAGACGCGTTTTTCTGCCAAATCACGCTCAAGAGTAATCTCTTGGTTACCGGTACCTTTGAATTCCTCAAAGATAACGCTGTCCATTTTACTACCCGTATCAATCAGCGCACTGGCAATAATGGTCAAGCTGCCACCTTCTTCGACATTACGCGCCGCCCCAAAGAAGCGTTTTGGACGCTCAAGGGCATTGGCATCCAAACCACCGGTCAAAACTTTACCTGAGGAGGGAATCACGGTGTTATAAGCACGGGCAAGGCGAGTAATAGAATCCAGTAAGATAACCACATCTTGCTTATGCTCGACCAAACGCTTGGCTTTTTCAATCACCATCTCAGCGACTTGGACGTGACGCTGTGGCGGCTCATCAAAGGTTGAGGCAACCACTTCACCACGTACGGTACGTACCATTTCGGTGACTTCTTCTGGACGCTCATCGATCAGTAAGACGATTAAATAACATTCAGGATTGTTACGCGTGATGGATTGGGCGATGGTCTGTAGCAACATCGTTTTACCGGCTTTCGGCGGTGCAACGATGATAGAGCGCTGACCTTTACCAATGGGGGCAATGAGGTCAATGATTCGACCAGTCAAGTCCTCAGTGGTGCCGTTACCCAGCTCAAGTTTAAGGTGTTCGGTTGGGAATAGAGGCGTTAAGTTTTCAAAAATCAGCTTATGACGCGAGCGATCTGGCGTATCAAAGTTGATTTCACCCACTTTTAATAGCGCAAAATAACGCTCAGAATCTTTTGGTGGACGAATAGTACCGGCGATACTGTCGCCCGTCTTAAGACTAAAGCGGCGAATTTGGCTAGGGCTGACATAGATATCGTCAGGACCTGCTAAATAAGAGCCTTCTGATGAGCGCAAAAAGCCAAAACCGTCTGGGAGTACTTCAAGTACCCCGTCACCATAAATGGCTTCACCATTTCTGGCATGGGTTTTTAAAATGGCAAAGATAATGTCTTGTTTACGGCTACGTGCCATATTATCAAGACCCATTTCTTTGGCGATAGCCAATAGCTCAGCGATTGATTTTTTCTTTAATTCAGTTAGATTCATAGGTAAGTCATTAGCAATTGATCGTATAAGAGATGCCAATAGCAGCACAGCCCACGACATTGATGAAAACAATGATAGCGTAGTAATCGGGTGTGTGCACAGAGTGAATTTTATATAGCATTTTGACATCAGCTACCCAAGTTATGGGAGGATGGCAAAGAGTAGATATCAGTTAAGGTTACACAAGAGTCTGCGATAAAACGTATTATCGGTCGTTATGTTTGGTTTTTACAGTATTTATTATTAATAATAAAGATTATTGTGTTTTTTGCTAAAAACACGTCTCGAGGAGCGACAAGCCGCTTAGGAAAAATACTAGGTTTCTCTTGTCAGAAGACTATACGGTTTTCATAAGGGCATTGTCAATTATTTTTGTTAAAAAAGTCAAATTTCTTATTTTTTAGTAACAAAGCTATCAAAAAAGCCACTATCTGTCGCAGATAATGGCTTTATAAAGGCAAGTAACCCGCATGATGAATCCTATCGCTGGCTAATTATCCTCCGCAGTGTAAGCTTAAAAACAGCGCTGCTATCTCATTGAGTGTTATAGATGTCTATCTAGCACTCTTGCTAATTCAGCTTTTGGCTGTAATCCCATCACTGAATCTACTTTTTCGCCGTCTTTAAAGATAAATAAAGTCGGAATATTGCGGATGCCGAAGCGGCTGGCAGCTTGTGGGTTGCTGTCCACATCGACTTTTACAATTTTAACTTTACCTTGATATTCATCTGCCAACTCTTCTAAGATAGGGGCGATGGCTTTACAAGGACCACACCAAGCTGCCCAAAAATCTACTAATACAGGCACATCAGCTTGTAGAACGTCTTGATCAAAGTTTGCATCGGTGGTGTTTACAATAAGGTCTGACATCGTTATTCTCTCTTGTTTTATTATGGTTTATTGCCATGACGCCGCAGATGTCATTTGAGCTCATTTGGCATGATTTCAAATCGTACTTTAGGCGCAGCAGCTAAACAGGGGTTATGAGTGGATGAAATATGGCATTATATTAGCATGTTTGCTGACTGTTAACAGACAACGATAGGTTGAATTACTCAACCATTACTATTAGTACAATAAATCGAAACATAGCGATACCCATTTGTAGGGCAGACAAAGGGCATATATTATCCTAAATATTCTATCAGGTCGTCCTAAATAATAAGTCTGCACCAACACGCCTTTAATAACCCACATAAGTAGCTATTTTATGACCTTTAATGATGACACTATCGCGACCTTAAATGCACAAGAAAGCCAATATCCCGCCGCGTTTTTTGCGCAATTTGCCAAGCAAATTACGGTTTATGAAGATGAGGATATTTGGGTGGTCGATAAACCTGCTGGGCTGCTCAGCGTTGATGGTAAAACCCTCAAGGTCAGCTTATTATCGAGGCTTGAGCGCGCCAATCCTGCAGTAAAACTGATTCATCGGCTGGATATGGATACCTCAGGACTGCTGATATTTGCCAAAAATGCCGCGGCACAAACCCATATTAGTAAGCAGTTCATCGAGCGCTTGCCGCAAAAAAGCTATCAGGCGCGGGTGTTCGGTGCGTGGCAAAGTAGCGGTGCAAAAGGACAGATATCGGTGCCTGTGCGTTATGAGCCGACCACTAAACCACGCCATATCGTCGATTTAGAGTGGTCTAAACATGCGCTGACTTTGTATGAGGTGTTGGCGCATGAAGAGTGTGCGGGCGCGGTGGTGACGCGCGTTATCCTAAAGCCGGTCACGGGGCGTAGTCATCAGCTGCGCGTGCATATGATACATGTCGGTCATGTCATCATTGGCGATCCTATTTATGCCGAGGGCAGTGCATTAGCGCTAGCCCCGAGACTTAATTTACACGCGCAACAATTACGCCTAAAGCATCCGACTTTAGGCGCATGGATGGATTGGGAAAGCCCAGTGCCTTTTTAGCTTAGCACTTTTTGATTCCATTACTTTTCAGGACTGCTGATGAGATAATGTTTAGTCTTTATCAGCATCTTGGCGGCGCTCAAAACGGCTATAAAGAAAAACGTTTACGCAGTTTACCAATAAAGCTACGCACGCGACTACTTAGGTCAATGCGCACATCATTGTCAGGGTCATGCTCAACTTCGTGACGCTTGGCAAGCTCAGGACTGGCTTTTAGTTTGGCATGATGACGGAACGCGCGATTGACACTCACCTCTAATAAGCCGGCACGCATCGGTTTGGGTAAGCAGCGATAGACTTGTCCCTTATTAATCAAATCAATCAATAAGCCGGCGTCCTCAAACTCAGTCTGTACCAATACCACCAAATTAGGCGCATCTTGCTTCAGGGTAAAGATAATCGGGGCAATATTATCACCGCTAATATTAATATCAGTAATACAAACCCCGATATCATAGTTAGCGAGATAGTCATAAGCGGACTCTAAACTGGTCGCATGCAGCACATTGTAGCTGTTAGAGAACTGCTTACGAATTTTTTCAATCAGCTCATCGGTCTCATTAATCAATAATAAGGTTTGCTTATCACTGGTCGTATCGATTTGGTCGGCATCTTCATCTGGGTTGTAGGTCAGCGCAATTTCAGTGGCGCGCCCAATCACCGATTGCAGCTCATCTGACTTACAAGGTTTGGTCAGATAACGATAAATCTCGCCTTCATTAATCGAGCCGATAATGGCATTTAAATCAGCATAACCGGTCAATAAAATGCGCATGGTTGAGGGAGACACTTCTTTCACTTCACGTAAAATATCGACCCCCACGCGCTCAGGCATCCGCTGATCACTGATTGCGACGTGCACATGATTGTTCTTGATATAGTCAATATATTCGGTGGGATCGGTGGTGATAAACACATCATGGGTTCTGCGAAAGAGTAATTTCATAGAGCGTAAAATACGTTTTTCATCATCAATAAAAGCAAGCTTGGGCTTATTTTCAGAGTTGTTTACATCGCTATCGTTTACGGTGATGTCATCGATGTCCGCATCAGTCATAATCATATCCTTATGATAAAAAAGTGGTGAGTAATAAGATAATAGCAGTTAAGCGGTATCTGCATATAAAAAATATGCAAATACCTTAATAATGAGCCTTTTAAAAGTAATTTTTTGGGGTGGGATAGTCACGCCCCAGACAAATAAGCAGTGCCTCGCTTATCCTGCAAGCGCTGTCTGACTCAAATCATTTTTGATGGGTAATGATAGTCTAAACTGCGTACCCACGCCTTCTGTAGAAGTAGCAACGATATCTCCATTGTGCTGCTCCATAATCTGTTTACTGATTGCCATGCCAAGCCCTGTGCCTTCACCGGCGGCTTTGGTGGTAAAGAAGGGCTCAAATAACTGGCTCAAGGTGGCTTCGTTCATGCCTTTGCCATTGTCACTGATATCAATATACACAAATTCAGCATCCGCATGGGTACTTATGGTGATTTTGCCCTCAGTACTATCATCCATCGCTTGCGCGGCGTTATTGAGTAAGTTTACCAGTACCTGATTGATTTGAGACGGTGAGCATTTGATTTCAGGCGTCGGCGTAAGTTCAGTGACGACTTCGTGATGTTTAATCGAGTTACCCGCAATTTTCAACGAGGCTTCAATACATTCACGTAAGTCGATACTCTTGACTTTAGACTCATCTAAACGCGCAAAGTTACGTAAATTCAGTACCATCTCCGTAATCTGCTCCACCCCAAACAGCGAGTCTTTAATCAGCTCTTTGAGCTCGGAGGTCAAATCATCTTCTTCAATCTCATTTGCCGCGCTGATAATGTCGGAAAGTAGCTGTTCAATCTGAGCGTCATTCGCATCGGCTGTCTGACCGTCAGCACTCTCTAACCCTGCTTTGAGGTTTTGTACTTGCTCAATTAACTCTTCGTATTGCTCGGTCAACTGTCCGATAATCTCAAGGTTATTCTGTACATAAGACAGCGGCGTATTCACCTCATGAGCGACCCCTGCCACCATTTGACCGAGGGTTGCCATTTTTTCAGAACGAATCAGTTGTAGCTGCGAGTTTTTCAGCTGTTTTAGGGTGTCTTGTAGCTCAGCCGTACGCTCAATAACTTTAATCTCGAGCTGTTGGTTAATGTCCGCTAACATCCCTTCGTTCGACTGAATTCGGTCTAACAAATCGTTAATGGAGCTGTTAACCAGTCCAATCTCGTTGCGTCCACTAGAGAATTGCACCTCACTTAACTGGTGGTATTGTTTATCATCAATGAGTTTTTCTGCTTGTAGAATTTTATCGGTGGTTTCTTGCAACGGTTTAAAGGCTAGGAAAGTCAACATGAAGTAAATCAAGCCCACGGTGATAAATAGGGCAAACATAATGGAGTTAATCAAACCCTTACTGAGGTCATCGGCGATAGCGTTGACTTCAAAGTCAGGCTGTACCACGATGAGCTTCCAATAAGTCTCAGGAATCTCAAATACGTATGCTTGGCTGCCGCGATAGTATTGGTCTTTGGTCAGCTTAAAGGATTCTAATAGATGATTGTCTAAATTACTTCGACTGTTGTCTTTAGTGCTCAGATAGGCGGCATAGTTGACTAATGCGTAGCCGCCATCGATGTCTTTACCTTGTGAGATGTCGAAACTATACAGGGCTTTTTGCATCTCAAATGGGGTTTGTTTGGCGATTTCGCTGACCGTGCTGGCACGTTGACTGACCAAAAAATCAAGCAGTGATTCCCATGCAGGGTCTTGTTTAATAACCTGCTGAATGTCAAGCGGTTTGCCTGTTTTTTCGTCAATATACGTCAAGCGTTCGGGGTTTGATGAGGCAATTACTTTATCAGTGTTATCCAATAGTAAAATATAACCTGAACCTGCGCGCTCACTGAGGGTAATGATGTTTTCTTGGAGCTGGTTTAAGGTAAAGTTGACGGTGCTGGCGCCCCAGAACTTATTGTCACGCTCAATGGCAAGACCACAGCTCATTGCCAGTTCCCCTTTGGCTTGGGAGGGGCTGACATGCTGCCATAAGCAGCCGTCTGGTCTAATCATGTTTACCAGAGAAAACCAGTCCTCTTGATAGTAAGGTTTAGCAGGATTCGGGTCAGTAAGCACAGCGCTATAACCCTGTGCTTGGCGTACCATCAAAAACGGATGACTGGCAACCCCGTCACCAAGTGCGCCCTCAGCTGGCCAAATACCGCCACTGCCAAGTAAGTTATAATCCTCTTTATCAAACGCGTTGGCGGTACTGATTTGTAAGAGGTTTTCGTCAATAGGCAGCGTCTGCGCGCTTTGTTGCAGCTCAAGCGCACTACGCATCACGCGTCTGATATCGGTTGAGATACTGTTAACGGTTGTATTACCGGTTTGGACGACCAGTTTTTCAGATTCCAACCGAATTTTTTGATACCCTTGCTTGTCAACGACGTAGAAAACTACAGCAAGAACGACCGCAAATGCGAGGAAGAGAACAAAGGTAATTTGGGTACTGACTTGGTTAAAAAAGCCAACGGTTTTGGGCACACTCATAGCGGTATCAATCCTTGAATCACCTAAAGTATAAAGAAAGCGGCTAATAATCCTTATTAGCAGCGACACGATAGATAGAAGTATTAAATCAGATTAGCTTTTATATTGTGATAATGGCGCTTCACTCACAAACGATCCGCCGGTGCTAAGAAGGCGGTATTTATCTGCCGCGCCGCGCGAGCGTAGCAGCAATGAGGAGAGTCACTCTCCTGTCGGTTATAGCGAGAGTATGCACAATATTGGCTAAAGTCTGATACATCTAAATACATTTAATAACAAATTGCAAACTAATATTTTGACTTATGAAGGGTTAGTTTTTTATAAGGGCGCTATGGCTTGCCTGTATAGTGAATGCAGATAGCGGTCAAGGTGAGGCTAGACGCGGCTATTAGGCTATGAGACATCAGTCCTATTTTGTGGCTGTGCTTGCGACTGCCGCTCGATAAGCTCTTGAAAAGTTAACTTAGTGCACGCATCTAACCGCTAACGTTATATAATGGTTTAAGTAGTCACGGATTTGGTCTGAATATGCCATCAATCTTTTTTATAAATAATAGGGTTAGTGACTCTATTTGTAATCAAGCTTGTGCAGTGATGACCGTCAATTTGCATTGACACGGCGGCTGTATTTGCGTACGGTCAGCCCAGTGTTTACTTACCCTTAGCTTCTTTATATGGTCAGCGTAGCCTTTGCTACCGCCTATTCTCTAATCATCTGAGTACAAAAGACATCGCCTTATGACAATCTCTGCCGCTTCATTGCACAGCTCCGAATTCGCCGTTGGTCAACGCTATTTATCTGATACTGAGTCCGAATTGGGCTTGGGTGTGGTCATCGATGTCGATGATCGTTGTGTGCATATTTTGTTTCCACAAAGTGAAGAGACGCGCGTTTATGCCAAAAACTCTGCGCCATTATCACGCGTGGTATTTAAGGTGGGCGACAGTATCTGTGACCAAGAAAATCGTACTTATATCGTGACGGCGGTCGAGGAGGTGATGGGTGTCCTCAAATATAGTGTTGAGGATAATCAACAGCAGGCGCAAAAGCCGATTATGGAAACCCGTTTAGCGGCTAATATCACTCTAGCTAAGCCGCTTGAGCGTTTATTAGCAGGGCGTATTGAGCGCGGCGATTGGTACGAGCTGCGCCAAGATATTTTGCGTATGCAGTCAGCACTCGCAGGTCATCCGCTCAAGGGTTTGATGGGCGCGCGGGTGGATATCATTGAGCATCAGCTTTATATTGCCCACGAAGTTGGTAAGCGTATCGCCCCAAGGGTGCTGCTCGCTGATGAGGTGGGATTAGGCAAAACCATTGAGGCGGGGCTGATTATTCATCAGCAGCTGCTCACGGGTAAAGCGGAGCGGGTGCTGATATTGGTGCCGGATAGTTTGCAGTATCAGTGGATGATTGAGCTGCGCCGCCGCTTTAATCTCAATTTTGCGTTGTTTGATTTGGTGCGTACGGCGGCAATTAAAGAGCATGACCCCGAACAAAACGTCTTTGCTACTGAGCAATGTATTATCGCTGGTATCGATTTATTACTGGATCACCATGATTTGTATGATCAGGCGATGGAGGCAGGTTTTGACTTATTAGTGGTGGATGAGGCGCATCATTTGCACTGGAATGAGGAGACGGGCGGCAATGAGAAGTATGACTTGATTGCAGATTTTAGTGAGGTAACCTCAGGGGTGATGCTGCTGACGGCGACCCCTGAGCAACTCGGAGTGCAAAGCCATTTTGCGCGTCTGCGTTTGCTTGACCCCGACCGTTTTGATGATTTGGATGATTTTATCAGCGGTCAAGAAGCCTTTGCTCAAACGGCAGCGGTGGCAGGGGTATTAATAGAGGATAAGCCATTAAGTGGCGGACAAATTGCTGCGTTAAGCGACTTGTTGGCGATTAGTGAAGAGGAGCTTGGCGCTATTAATGAAGATGAAAAGCTACGCGCCCATGCGCTCAATGAGTTATTAGATAGACATGGGACAGGGCGGGTGCTGTTCCGTAATACGCGTGAGAGTGTCAAAGGCTTTTATGGGCGTAGTCGTCAAGCGCATCCGTTGCCGCTGCCTGAGGCGTGGGTCGATAATTATCAAACGACTGGCAAGTTGCGTGAGCAGCTGTGGGGCGAGGAAAATCAGCCTGATGGCGGCTGGCTTGAGGATGACCCGCGGGTGCCGTGGCTGATTGATATCCTAAAAGGCGAGCTGAAGCATCAAAAGGTGCTATTGATTGCACGGAGTGGCGCAACCGTTGAGAGCTTGGAGGCGGTATTACGTCTGCATGCCGGTATCAAAACGGCTATCTTTACCGAGCAGATGACTCTACTTGAGCGTGACCAAGCTTCCGCCTTTTTTGCAGATAGTGAGGGCGCACAGATACTATTATGCTCGGAGATTGGTTCTGAGGGACGTAATTTCCAGTTTGCAAGCCAGCTGATACTGTGGGATTTGCCCGCCAATCCAGATACGCTAGAGCAGCGTATCGGTCGCTTAGATCGCATCGGGCAGACGCAGCAAATTATGCTGCATGTGCCTTATGTTAAGGGTACCGCGCAAGAGCGTCTCTATCACTGGTATGACAGCGCGCTGAATATCTTTAACCAGATATCACCCACCGCTCAAAGCGTGCAAGAGCAGTATATCCAAACCCTCAAGCCGCTGCTTGAAGGTGCGGATACGGCTGACAATCGCGCCATTTTGCAAGGTGTCATTGATGATGCGAAGCAAACTCGACTGGCGTTAGAGGCACAATTGCAAGCAGGGCGTGACCGTTTGCTTGAGTATAACTCCTGCCGTCCGCGAGTGGCGGGGCGTATCGCTGGGGCGATGCATGACTTTGATAGTCACAATCTATTACCGCAGTTTATCGAGCGCTTTTTGGCATCCGCAAATATTGACCACAGTATTCAGCGTGATGGCTCATGGGTGCTGGCACCGATTGATAGCAATGAGATTAGTGAGTATATCGAGGGCTTACCGCTAGGCGAAGATGGCATGACCTTGACCTTTGAGCGTGAGCAGGCGCTGCAACGTGAAGAGATTGATTTTATCACTCATGAGCATCCCTTGATGCGGGCGATATATGAGCTTGGCACCAATACTACCTTTGGTAATACCACCGTGGCTATGCTAAAAAGCGCCGCCGTTCCACAAGGGATGGTGATGCTTGAAGTCAATTTCCGCGTAGAGGCTATTGCACCCAAAATACTCAACCTACCCGCGACCCTGCCCACGCAAAATATTCGGGTCTTTATCAGTGAGCAAGGCAGCGATTTGTCCGCGCGTATCAGTAGCGAGATGATTATGCCGCATATTGAACGTTTGGATAAAAATCGGGCACGGCAAGTGATAAAAGCACGCGGCGTGGTCATTGAGCAGCGTTATCATGAAGCAGAAGAGATTGCGCGCGCGCAGTTGTCTGACATTGGCACACAAGCCAATGCCCGTTTCAGTCAGCAGTGGTCTCGTGAAATTAAACGTCTCAAGCATTTGCGAACGATTAACCCTAACGTGCGTCCTGAAGAGATTGAGCGCTTAGAGCAATTGCAAGCGCAGGGCGAAAAAGCACTCGCAAGTTTGTCTTTAGTACCAGATTCTATCCGCGTTTTGGTGGCGGTAAAGCCCTAGTTAGTCTTAAACTATCCCTCATTAATTGTTAATATATCGTCGTAATGAACACGATAGCGTTTTAAGCTCACCCCATGCCTACCACAGCATAATTGACGGTGAGGGTCGCTGAAGCACATGAAACATAAGGAGACTTAATGTCTGATTATCCACAACTGATTGATGAGCTGCTCGCTACCGTAGCACTTATCGAGGTCAGCCCTGATGTATTTGAAGGCAAAAGCCATGATTATGTCGGCGCCCGTATTTTTGGTGGGCAAGTCCTTGCACAAGCTATTATGGCAGCGGCACATACTTTAGATGAAGACAAGCCTTGCCATTCGCTGCATGGCTATTTTTTGCGTGGCGGCGATATTACCCAGCCGGTTATTTATCAAGTGCGCCGATTGCGTGATGGTCGTAGTTTGTCTGCGCGGCAAGTCACCGCGATTCAGTATAAACAAGTAAAAGGTCGCGCAGCGGTTGAGGAGGTTATATTCTCAATGATAGCTTCATTCTCACATGTAGAGGATGGGCTAGATTATCAAGAAGATATGCCCGTTTATCCGCCCCCTGAGGATTTGCTTTCTGAGCAAGCGCTCAAAAAAGAGTATGTCGGTAAAATACCAGAAGCCTTAAAAATCCGCTTTATGCGTCAGCGCCATGTCGAGATTAAGCCGATCAAACCGCGTAATCCTATTGTTCCAGAACCTATGAAGCCCAAGCAAGCGACTTGGCTGCGTATTCATAAATTGGGCAAGCAGCCGGTGGCGATTCAGCAGGCATTATTAGCGTTTTCATCGGATTTTTATTTGCTCGGTACGGGGCTGATGTCACATGGTATTAGCTTTATGACCAGTGGTTTGCAAGCGGCGAGTATCGACCATTCCATGTACTTTCACCGCCCATTTGATTTAAACGAGTGGCTGTTATATGACATGTGGAGCGATACCACCTCTAATGCGATGGGGCTGAATCATGGTCAGTTTTGGCAAGCAGGCAAGTTGGTTGCCACGGTACAGCAAGAGGGCTTAATGCGTCTGCGCGTGCCGAAGGCTTAGGTTAGTTTTAAATATCCAAAATCTTTTCCATCGCGCGAGGCAGTCCCAAACTGTCTTGCGCTTTTTGCTTATCCAGCCACTTAAATGCCATATCCGCAGCAGACAATCTATCATTTAATTCTGCACTCTGCTTATGATTAATAACCAATCTTTGCGGCTGCAAATACCAATGAAAATGAGTGAGTGAATGCTTAATCGGTGCATCACTTAATAAAGTATTGCTGACAGACTCTGCTATGAGTTTATGCTCGGTCAACCATTCATTGATAATCTGCTCAGCGGTGGTAAATTCTGTCTCGTAAACTTTTTCATGACTACGCACCGCAAACGGCTTGTCATTAATCATAGCGTGTTTGTTAGCTGATTTACCATCGACCTTTTCTATAAAGGCTAATGGCAAGCTCCATAGTCCGCCCCAAATACCGTTATCAGGACGCTGTAGCCATAATATATCGCCCTTAATATTTTCAATTAATAAGGCATGACTAAACTTGCTCGGTTTGGGTGGCTTTTTTGCTTTGAAGGGATAGTCCATCGCGCGTCCTTCAGCATGAGCAAGACAATCCGCTTGTAGCGGACATGATGAACAAGCAGGATTACGGCGCACACATAACGTTGCACCCATATCCATCATTGCCTGTGCAAATAATCCTGCATCCTCGACAGGTGTCAAACGCTCCGCCAGTGCCCACAGCTGCTTATTGGTTGCAGACTTGGTGATGTCACCATCAATTGCCGCCCAACGGGTCAGCACGCGTTTGACATTACCATCACAAATCACCCCATATTTATGCAAGCCCATCGCCATAATCGCGCCCGCCGTAGAAGGTCCGACCCCTGATATCGCCTCCCAATCTGCTAGCGTCTGCGGAAAGTCGCCCGTATTATCAATGATGTCGACCAATTGCTTGGCGCCTTTATGCAAATTACGCGCTCGCGCATAGTAGCCCATCCCTGCCCAATGCTCAGCGATGCTATCCCAATCGGCTGCGGCTAAATCCTGCACGGTTGGAAACGAGGTCATAAAGCGTGCAAAGTAGGGTAGTACGGTGGTCACTTGGGTTTGCTGCAGCATCACCTCTGATAGCCAAACCATATAAGGGTTGGGCGTGTCGGTTTGGTGCTGCTGCCACGGCAAATCATGGCGACCGCTGG
>DAIPIF010000038.1:2782-12614 GCA_036770925.1 Psychrobacter sp. | reverse complement strand
GTTTGTGCATTATGTATAATTTTATACGCATTTTTGCGGTGTTTATTTAACAGCCCTCACCCAAGCCTTTTGTCATTGACGATATGACCGCTTATATTTATCACTTGTACTTCATATGCTAACAAGGATTATTATGACTACTGCTGAAAAATCTCTTGCTCAAAAACCAAGTGCCGCTAATGCTAGCTTTGATAGCTTTAGCGATTTGTTTAACGAAGCGGCTTTTGTGTATCGCCATTTAGGCTCTGATGATGCCACACAAGCCGAGTTATTAAGCGCTATTGGTTATGACGATATGGCAAGCTTTATCGATGCTGCTGTCCCTGCGCCCGTGCGGATGCATAAAGCGCTAAACTTGCCACTAGCGATGAGTGAGCATGCCGCGCTTGCGAAACTACGGGCGATGGCAGACAACATCACGGTAAATAAAAGCTATATCGGGCAAGGCTATGCGCCCGTACGCATGCCAGCGGTCATTCAACGTAACGTGCTTGAAAACCCCGGTTGGTACACCGCTTATACGCCTTATCAAGCGGAGATTGCCCAAGGTCGCTTGGAGGCTTTGCTGAATTTTCAACAAGTCTGTATTGATTTAACTGGTCTTGAATTGGCAGGTGCGTCATTACTCGATGAGGCAACCGCTGCGGCTGAAGCGATGGCGATGTCCAAACGCATGAGCAAAAGCAAGTCCAATCAGTATTTTGTCGATGCGCGCGTCTATCCGCAAACCTTAGACGTCATCCGCACGCGTGCCAAATACTTTGGTTTTGAGGTGGTGGTGGGTGATTTTGAAGTCGCAACATCCGGCGATTATTTTGGTGCGTTATTTCAATATGTCGGTACTGAGGGCGATGTTCAGGACTTAACTGACGTTATCAGCGCCGTCAAAGCCAATAAGACTTATACCGCGGTTGCCAGTGATATTATGAGCTTGGTATTGCTCAAATCTCCTGCGGATATGGGTGCCGATATTGCTTTAGGAAGCACCCAGCGTTTTGGGATTCCGATGGGTTTTGGTGGTCCCCATGCCGCCTATTTTGCCTTCTCTGATAAAGCCAAACGCTCAGCACCCGGTCGCATTATTGGGGTCTCAAAAGATGCGCAAGGCAATATGGCACTACGCATGGCGCTACAGACGCGCGAGCAACATATTCGCCGTGAAAAAGCCAACTCCAACATCTGTACCTCACAAGTATTACTGGCAAATCTTGCCGGTATGTATGCCGTTTATCATGGTCCAACAGGCGTCAAACGTATCGCGACACGTATTCATGCCCTTGCCACTGCCTTTGCTGAGGCTATTCGCCATGCCGATGACAGTAATAAAAACTTAAGTGTGGTACATGAGCAGTTCTTTGATACGGTACTGATAGAGTGTGGTTCAGAAAAACTTGCGAGCCAAATTTTTGAAAATGCGGATAATGTCGGCTATAACTTATGGCGTATCGCTGATACCAAGCTCGCGGTTGCTTTTAGTGAAACCAGTGACTCTCATGACTTTAAAGTCCTAACCCAGCTATTTGTGAATAAAGCCCATGAATTGCCAGAGACGGCAAGCATCTGTTTAGAGGACACCCATCTGCGTTGTGATGCGATTTTGACCCATCCGGTATTTAACAGCCATCATACCGAACATGAGATGCTGCGTTATTTAAAATCGCTTGAGGATAAAGACTTAGCGATGAATCGTAGTATGATTTCGCTCGGTAGCTGTACGATGAAGCTGAACGCCACCAGTGAGATGCTGCCGATTACGTGGGATGAATTTGCCAATGTGCATCCGTTTGCACCGCGCAACCAAACGCGCGGTTATATTGAGATGATTGATAGCTTACAAGAGCAGCTCAAAGCCATTACCGGTTTTGATGAGATATCCATGCAGCCCAACTCTGGGGCGTCTGGAGAATATGCCGGTCTACTGGCGATTCGCCGTTATCATGAGTCACTCGGTCAAACTGAGCGCGATATCTGCCTGATTCCACAATCTGCCCATGGCACCAATCCTGCTACCGCGATTATGATGGGCATGCAAGTGGTGGTGGTCAAAACCGATGACAATGGTAACGTAGATATCGACGACTTGACCGAAAAATGCGCAGCACATAGCGACACTCTAGGCGCGTTGATGATTACTTACCCGTCAACCCACGGGGTATTTGAAGAAGGTATTCGTCACATCTGCGACTTGATTCATGCTCATGGCGGTCAAGTCTATATGGACGGCGCGAATATGAATGCGCAAGTGGGTATCATGCAGCCTGCTGAGGTGGGCGCTGATGTGCTACATATGAACTTGCACAAAACCTTTTGTATCCCGCACGGTGGCGGTGGACCGGGTATGGGACCTATCGGTATGCAAGCGCATTTAGCACCTTTTATTGCCAATCATACGCTCGCTCCTGTACATAATGCCCAAAATGACTGCTCCGCCGTCTCTGCCGCGCCTTATGGTTCAGCCAGTATCTTACCGATATCTTGGATGTATATTACGATGATGGGTCGTGATGGCTTACTCAAAGCGACCAATCTAGCCCTACTCAATGCCAACTATGTCGCCGCTGAACTTAAAGACCACTACCCTATCCTATATGCCGGTAAAAATGGGCAAGTTGCGCACGAATGTATCATTGATATTCGTCCTTTAAAGGAAGAAACGGGCATTACAGAGAGTGATATTGCCAAGCGTCTGATGGATTATGGCTTCCACGCGCCAACCATGAGCTTCCCTGTCGCCGGCACTTTGATGATTGAGCCGACTGAGTCTGAATCCAAAGAAGAGATTGACCGCTTTATCAGCGCCCTAAAATCCATCAAAGCGGAAGCGATGAAAGCCAAAGCCGGCGAGGATGGCTGGACGCTTGAGGACAATCCCCTGAAACACGCGCCGCATACCGCCGCGGTGATTACCAGTGATGAGTGGACGCATCCCTACAGCCGTGAGACTGCCGCCTTCCCACTGCCTTATGTGCGCGCCCATAAGTTTTGGCCAACTGTCGGTCGTATCGATGATGTGTATGGTGATAAGAATCTGATATGTTCTTGCCCCAGTATTGAGAACTATCTATAATCTGTAATCGCTGATAAAACGCGCGCCTATAAAATAAAAACCTCCAAATCAGTCACTGGTTTGGAGGTTTTTTTGGATAAACAGCGCTACTTTAATGGCTTTTTAGCCTTTATACTCTTTATCATTGACCTGAACCATAAAGCACTCCGCCTAACCCTATCTTTGGATGACCTATGAGCCAACAAAATCGCGTAATTCTTATTCATGGACTGCATCAAGCGCCTTTTATGCTGCGTCCTATGGCGAAACGCTTGCAAGCACAAGGTTTTAATACCCATCAATACGGCTACCGCAGTATGCGTGATGATATCAAAACCCATAGCGCCCGCCTGCATCAATGGCTTGAGGTCAATCATGACCCTGAGCACTTGATAAACCTTGTGGCGCATAGCTTAGGCGGTTTGATTATTCGTGATTTTGTGGCAGCGTATCCCCAGTGGCAGATTGGACGCTGCGTGACCCTAGGGACGCCGCATAATGGCAGTATCTGTGCCGATTATACGTGGCGACTGATGCCTGCGATTGTCGGACGCTCTTATCAGCAGGCTTTAGATGGCAGCGTAGCCGCTTTACCAGAACATATCGATTTAGGGGTGATTGCCGGTAATAAACCTCAAGGCTTAGGGCAGCCGTTGTTGAGTTATCATAATCGTAAACTCATGAAAGCGCGGATGCCATTGTCTGCTGAACAGCTCGCCCATGACGGTACTGTTTATGTCTCAGAAACCCAGCTTATCAATGCCAGTGACCACTTAATTCTGCCCGTCACTCATACTGGTATGCTGATTCATAAAGAAGTGGCACAGCAGACCGGGCATTTTTTAATACAGGGGCGGTTTAAGCGTTAAAGGCGCTTAGCTTGCGGCAGTTAGCTAGTAATGCCCATACCTTGTTGCAACTCAGCTTTATGCGCCTCAATGACGGGAATTAAGGTCTGCGTCACCCACTCATAACGCCAGCCTTGCAAGCCCTCTGGTAATTCTGCCCAGTCTTTATTAAGAGCGACGACCTCATACAACTGCCCCAGCCACTTTTTGCGCATGAGTACGCTTGCCGGCACCCCAAGCTGCTCGGCTTGCTCATCGACCGCCTGTTGTACCGCTTTTGCCAGTACTTTGTTTTTTGAGCGATAAGGGGCAACCAAACAGTCGGGATGCTCATCAGCCGAGAGCTTTTTAGCCTCTTTAATCACGCCCAACAGCTCATCGCCATACAGCCGCAGCATACTACGGTGTATCGTCGTTTTATGAGCCAGCTCACGCATGGTATTGGGATTTTCAGTAATAATCTCGCGTACGGCTTGCTTTTTAATCACAAAAGTCCGCGGCTGATTGGTCGCGCGTGCCAGCTCTTCACGCCATGTCGCTACCGCTTGCAATACCGCCATTTGCTGCGAATTATAGCGGTAATCTGCCATGGTCAGATACATCTCTTCATCTTCGACATTTTGAGCGTCATATAAATCAGCCGCATATAGCTGACAATCTGCCCATACATAGTCATATAGACCTTGTTGTTTTAGCTTATGCTCTAAGGTTAAATACAGCGCGGGCAAAAAGCGCACATCATCTATCGCATACAGCTCTTGCTCCTCAGTCAAAGGACGACGCAGCCAATCAGACTGGCTTTGCTCTTTATCAATCTGCATATCGAGCTGCTCATCGAGCGCCTGCTGATAACCCATTTGTAGCTGTCCCGTCACATAAGATAAGGCAATTTGAGTATCAAAAATATTCTCTAGTGGCGGACAACCCGATAATAAGTAAAAAATACTCAAATCCTCTCCGCAAGCATGCCAAATAGCGACATCCACTTTAATAAGCGCTTGCCAAACCTCGTGCAGCTGCAGCTGCGGGGCATCTAATAAATAAATATGCTCACCGACATTCAATTGTACCAATGCCAAACGCGGATAATAAGTATCGCGTTTGATAAACTCGGTATCCAACGCCACCCGCCCGCACACTTCTAATGCCGCAATCACCTCATCGAGCTGATACTGCTGACGCACCCACGTGACCGCCGCCTCATCTGCGATATCCAATAGCGCATCAATATCAGGCTCTACTGGTATTTCAGCCGCATTTGCCGGCAGCTGTAATGGGGTTACTGCTTGAGTTGGCGATAGCCCATCGTTTTGAGCAGAAGATAAATGATCAGTCACAGCGGATAAAGAGTTTGACACGGGCAGATACCTGCTTAAATAAAAAGGAAGAAAATCGCTCATACCGCAGTAATAGCGATTAAGAATAAAGGATGACGGCTTAGAGAAAATTCCGCTCAGCGACGGTGTTTTTAGTAAACATAGGTGGTTTACAACGCCTAATTATTACAAATTAGCGCGTTACAAAAAAGAGCGGTTTTGTAGTGCTTGACCCAAAGTCATGCTATCGAGATACTCAAGCTCACCGCCCATCGGCACGCCTTGCGCCAAACGCGTGACCTTTTTGACATGGCGACCGACCGCTTCACTGATAAAGTGCGCCGTCGTTTGCCCCTCAACCGTCGTGCCTGTCGCTAATATCAGCTCATCGACTGGCTCTTGCGTGACGCGCCAAACCAGCTGCTCAATATTTAAATCATCAGCACTGATACCATCGAGCGGCGATAAATGCCCACCTAAGACAAAATAGCGCCCACGGAAACCTGCGGTCTGCTCTATTGCCATCACATCAGCGGCGGTTTCTACGACACACAACACCCCATCATCACGCCTTGGGTCTTGGCATAACGGACAAATGTTATCGTCACTAAAACTGTGGCAACGCTGACATTCGACAATATCACGCATCGCATCATCAAGCGCTTGCGCTAATGCCATGCCTTGAGGGCGTTTTTTGGCGAGTAAATGCAACGCCATGCGCTGGGCGCTTTTTTGCCCGACACCCGGTAAAATACGCAACTGTGTGACCAGTTGATCAAATTTAACAGTAAGCAAATGAGTATCCTTTCAGTATAATATACCTATATCAGTCGTAATTCTTTAAGGGAATACCTATAAAAATGGGGTCGTATCCTGTTGATAACAACCCCTTTTTCATTTTAAATCGTCTTTGCTTAGTGCCGATTACTTAGCGCTCATTACTTATTAAAATAAACCTTGCATACCCGGTGGCAGACCCATTCCAGACGTTGCACTCGCCATGGTTTCTTCATACAGCTCATCCGCTTGACGCACCGCATCATTAATAGCGGCGGCGATTAAGTCCTCAATCATATCAGGCTCATCTTCAAGCAAGCTTGGGTCGATGCTCAAACGCTTGACCACATGACGACCGGTCATGGTTACTTTAACCAAACCATTGCCCGCTTCTGCTTGGACTTCTTTTTTGGCTAAGTCTTTTTTGGCGTTCTCAACGTTGGCTTCTACCTTTTTTTGCATGGTTTGGGCTTGTTGCATCAGTGCTTGGATATTCATAAATGCCTCTTAGTTTTTATCATAAATAATGGATTGTCATAACAAATGACGCTATTAACAGCGATTATACCGCTATCTTTACAGACTGTCTAAGCCACGCGCTAAATCTTTGATAATATCTTCGGCATCCTCAAGTCCTACCGACAGTCGAAGCAAGCTATCATTGACCCCCGCTTCAGCGCGCGCCTCGGCAGTTAAACGAAAATGGGTGGTCGTCGCAGGATGGGTAATGGTGGTTTTGGCATCACCCAAATTATTGGTAATGGATATCATTTGTGTGGCGTCAATCACCTGCCAAGCGGCAGCTTTCGCATCAAGGGTGTCTGTCGCTTTGACCTCAAAACCCATAATCGCCCCAAAACCGTCTGGCATATGATGCTGACGTTTTGCCAATTCATGGGCAGGATGCGTAGGTAATCCAGAAAAATGCACCGTCGTTACATTGGGATGATTGTCCAAAAATTCAGCGATTTGATTGGCATTAGCGCAGTGGGCTTGCATACGTAGCTTAAGGGTTTCTAAACCTTTGGTAAATACCCACGCATTAAACGGGCTCATACTGATACCGCCTGAGCGCACGACAGTGAACGCCTCTTGCATCAGCTTGTCACTGCCCACCAAAGCGCCGCCCAACACCCGACCTTGACCATCAAGATACTTGGTTGCCGAATGAATGACCACATCCGCGCCCAAATCAAGCGGACGCTGAATGGCGGGAGAGGCAAAGCAGTTATCTACCACTAATAACACCTCATTGGCTTTACATAAACGGCTTAAAAAACCAATATCACAAATTTGCGCCAAAGGATTGCTTGGGCTTTCACAATAAATCAGTTTGGTATTCGGTCGTAGCGCTTTCTCCCACGCCGCATTATCGAAGCAATCGACATAACTGACCTCCACCCCAAACTTTGCCATATAGTTGTTAAACAGTCCGATTGAGGAGCCAAATAATTGATTGGCGGCAAGCAAGTGGTCGCCCGCTTTGAGATAGGCTAAGCACATGGTTAAAATAGCGCCCATCCCTGAGGCGGTAGCGACGGCACGCTCGCCATTTTCAAGTGCCGCTAAACGGCGCTCAAAAGTGCGCACGCTTGGATTGGTATGACGTGAATAGACATTACCGGTCTTAGTCCCATTAAAATGCGCCGCCGCGTCACTGGCTGACGGATAGACATAAGAGCTGGTGGTAAATATCGCCTCAGAATGCTCGCCTTCATCAGTGCGGTGCTGTCCTGCGCGTACGGCGATGGTTTGCATACCATAATCTAGGCTTAAATCTAAAGCATCAGAGCGCCAATTGGCATCTAGACCGCTATCTTCTTCCTGTGAATGCTGTAAAGGCTGTTGACTCTCTTGCGCGTGCGACTGGCTCATAAAACGTTCCATTGTACAGTGCTAGTGTTGATATTAGTAATACGAATGGGGGTTATCATATCATGACCCTATCCATCCGACATCTGAAATATGCGCGGTTAAAATAGCAACCCTAAAAAAAGTAACGTATTTTTAATAGGCAGACATCCTTACACCTGCTAAGCTTAGCAACCGTTAACCATCCATTTTATGGCAATATCTGTTATCTGTGTTTTATGCCGTTGATTTAACGCGCCTATTTTTAGCGTTAAAGTAACAATACCGCCCATTAAATAGCCCCATATTCAGTAGATTTTAAGGTACCCCTTTATGGCGATGTTCACTATCAATCCAAGCCACCTATCGCTCAGCTTCGTGCTTGGATTGTCCTTGAGCCTAAGTGCCTGTCAAATCCTACCCAAACAGCCACATTTGCCTGAAAGTGAGGCATTATCAGCACGGGTTAACGCCTTATATCAAGATAATGGCACTCAAGCGCGCGCAAATCCTCCTGTCGAATCTCAGCAGCAACAGGCTGACACTATCGAGGTGGCAGCGACGACCAATGCTGATTTAGTCGCCGCCATTAGTGAGCAAAATGAGATTCACCCTGATTTATCCGGTTATCATCCGATTGTCACCGGCGCTAATGCATTTGCGTCACGCAGCATTTTGACCGATATGGCAACGCGTAATATCGATGCGCAATATTATATTTGGCATGACGACCAAGCCGGTCAGCTGATGCTCAAAGACTTGTGGGAGGCGGCGGAACGCGGCGTTATCGTGCGCCTATTGCTGGACGATTTTAATAATAGCGCTCAATTTGACCAGCACTTACTGCGTTTTGCCACTCATCCTAATATCGCAGTGCGTATCGTCAATCCATTGATGCATCGCAAGTTTCAGGTGCTCAATTACGTCACTGGTCTGCCGCGTATCAATCGGCGGATGCATAATAAAAGCATGATTTTTGATAAACAAATTACTATTATTGGCGGACGTAATATTGGTAACGAGTACCTCAGTAATGACCAAAACAGTCAATTTGCAGACTTAGATGTCTTGCTCATCGGCAAAGTCGTGGCAGATATTGATAATAGTTTTGCAAGCTATTGGTCAGCGCCTATCTCCTTTGATATCCAAACCCTAGCGAGCTTAGATAAAAACGCTACCACTGACTTTTTGACAGGGCTCGATAAGCTTGATGACGATGAAAAAAATAACAGCCAAAGTAGCCTAGCCGTCTATCAAGCCGCCATTGAAGACTCCTCCATTGATATTGACTTGATTAATAAGCAAGTGCCTTTTCGCTGGACGGACATGCAGTTTTTGAGTGACGATGTTGGCAAGCTGACTAAATCTGTGCCGACCACTACCAACCTTGTACAGCAGCTGCGAGTTTTATTAGGTACGCCCTCCAAAGAGCTGACCATCATCTCCTCCTATTTTGTACCCACCAAAGATGGGGTCAATACTTTGGTACAATTGGCAGAATCTGGCGTGGATATTAAGATTTTGACCAACTCTTTTGATGCCACTGACGTCACTGCGGTGCATTCAGGTTATAGTCAATGGCGACCTAAGCTGTTACGGGCGGGTATCAAAATTTATGAATTAAAATCCACTGCCAGTGAAGAAAAACGCGATAATAAGCTATGGAAAGCCCGTAGCCAATCCTCAACCAGCTTGCATGCAAAAACCTTTGCGATAGATGACCACCAAGTATTTATAGGCTCTTATAATGTCGATCCGCGCTCCGCTAATATCAATACGGAGATGGGGGTTATTATCAATGATGATGAATTGGCACAGCAGTTGCATGATGCGCTGAGTGATGATTTATTAGGACAAGCCTATGAAGTCAAGCTGCTAGATAATGGACAGCTGCAATGGCACACGTTAGAAAATGGTGAAAATATCATTTATGATGCAGAGCCACGGGTGGATTTTACCGATCATATTTGGCTAAAAATTATGTCGTGGCTGCC
>DAIPIF010000038.1:0-2682 GCA_036770925.1 Psychrobacter sp. | reverse complement strand
GCCCCTTAAAATGTATGGATTTGTGACTAACTATGCCCTCTCGTTCTCAATATGCCTTGATGTCCTCAAAAGATAAAAACCTTGTGTTGTTTGTCTGCTTTAGTAGTGCCGTGGCATTTTTTGATTTTTTGATTTATTTATATATGGCAGATATCGTCTCCTCTACCTTTTTTCCTGCCAACTTAGATCCGCGTACGACTCAGCTTCAAGGGCTGGGTCTGTTTGCAGTCGGTTATCTCGCGCGTCCGCTTGGGGGCATTATTTTTGGGCGTTTTGGCGATATCAAAGGTCGAAAACCAGTCCTGTTAGTCAGTATGCTGGTCACTGCAGCAAGTATGCTGGCGATGGCATGCCTGCCCACTTATGCGCAGTGGGGACTTATAGCACCGACTTTATTTATTTTATTACGCTTAATACAAGGCATGGCATTTGGGGTTTTTGTGCCACTAACGTGGGTATTTATCGCCGAACACGTGCCACGTCAGTATTTGTCGCTCGGCTGTAGTTATGTGACTGCCAGTTTTTTTATTGGCGTCCTGTTCTCTAACGCCTTTTTTGTGTGGCTGACAGGCACGATGACGCCGGATCAGCTGCTTAATAATGGCTGGCGCTTGCCCTTTATGGTGGCGGCTGGACTGAGCTTTTTGCCACTGCTCGCATGGCGTTATGTCAATGAGTCACCGTTTTTTATTGAGCTGCGCGATTGTAAGCCTGACAAACACACCAATAAGCCTTTTACCCTGCTATTTAAGCATTGCCGACAAGCGATATTTATCGGTTTAATGCTGACCTTAATCATTGCTAGTATCACCACGGTAGTGGTTTTACTATTGCCTGATTTGATTGAGCTTAGATTTGCTTTGGACTACGATTTATTTGGTTTTTCGCACAGTCTGGGTATCGTCTTTATGGTTTTTGGCTGCGTCTTTTATGGTCTGCTCTCTAATTACCAAAACTTTGGTAAAATTTTGATGATAGGCTCGGCGTTACTGATTGTGCAAATGTTTGCCTTTTATTACCATCTGCAAGCGGGTGGCGATTATATTTTAATCATGTATGCATTGCTTGGATTTTTTGCAGGTATTGTCGGCATGGTACCCGCCATTTTTGTACAGCTGTTTCCAACCAATGTACGCCTAACTGGTTTGGCGCTGTCTTATAATGTCATGTATGCCATCGTCGGCGGCTTTGTGCCTTTTGCTTTGGGCTATGCCACTATGTATGTCAGCTTTTCACCAGCGCTATACATCGCCTTTGTTGGCATCATTGGCATTATTATCGGGCTATACTTTTATCGTTTACCTGAATTTAAACAAATTAATACGGTTATTTAAACTAAAATAGCGCGGTATTTATTTGCAAGATATTAGGGCATTTTCGATAACGTTATCAGTAACCATCATAAAACTATCATCACTACCGTCGCAAAAAGGCTGTCAAGTATGACCATTAACCCTATTTCCATGACTCATAAACGCTTATCTGTCGCGCCAATGATTGACTGGACAACCACTGATTATCGCTATTTTGCCCGCCTGTTTAATCCACATATTTACTTATATACTGAGATGATTAGCACTGGTGCCTTGATACATGGTAATCGGGCGCGGCATTTGCGTTTTAATGCGTGTGAGCATCCCATTGTTTTGCAGCTTGGCGGCGCTGATACCACTGAGATGACTCAATGTGCGGTATTTGCCCAGCAGCACGGTTATGATGAGGTCAATATCAATGTTGGCTGCCCATCAGACCGCGTGCAACATAATAAAATCGGCGCTTGCCTGATGGCAGAGCCTGAGACAGTCGCAGGCTTAGTTAAGCATATGCAAGCGGCAGTAGATATTCCGGTAACGGTGAAACACCGCATCGGTATTGATGACTTTGACAGTTATGAGTTTATGGCGAACTTTGTGCAGACTGTGGCGGATGCAGGGTGCCAGCGCTTTATCGTGCATGCGCGTACGGCATGGCTACAAGGGCTTAGCCCCAAACAAAACCGCGAAATCCCGCCGCTACGCTATGAGGATGTGTATCGCCTCAAGCAAGATTTTCCTGACTTACTGATTGAGATTAATGGCGGTATAGAAACCGTCGCAGAGATACAAACGCATCTCGCCCACCTCGATGGGGTGATGATTGGACGGGCGTTTTATCATCATCCGTATCTGCTGGCAGAGGCGAATGTGCTGGGGGGCGAGCCGATACCGAAGCGCTCAGAGATTTTGGCGCAGCTGTATCCTTATTTACGTCAGCAAGTCGCTCAAGGCGAGGCACTACCGACGATGACACGGCATTATTTAGGACTGTTTCAGGGATTATCAGGCGCGCGCAAATGGCGGCAAGCTTTGAGCGGTAAGCCACATTTAACGATAGCAGATATTGAACGCGCCGCCGATGAGGTGCTGCAATTAAATCCTGATGCTTAAAGGAGGATTGTGATTGAAGACACCGCTTAGATTAGCCCATTTGCGACAAATACAGCCACATCGCTGCCGCATTATTGATGATATGTAGCATGATAGGCAAAAATAACGAGCCTGATTTGACCCGTGCATAACAAAAAATCAGTGCCAAAATGATAATAGTGCTGATTTCATATAAGCCATATTGCAGATGAATACTGGCAAAAATAACACTGGTTATCACGCTCGCGATGATAGCGCCACTCGACTCTGACGAGAA
>DAIPIF010000037.1:0-12795 GCA_036770925.1 Psychrobacter sp. | reverse complement strand
AATTAGTTTATTCATTAAGAAATAATAAAATAGAAGATTTTAAAAAGAAAATAAAGAAAGTCGATTTATTAATTGTGGATGATATTCATGTATTAGCAGGTAAGACCAAAAGTAGTAATGAGTTTTTGACTTTATTTGCTGATTTTACCAGTGGCGATAAACAGCTGATATTAGCCTCGGATCGTCATCCCTCACAAATGACTGAGTTTGATGAGCGTTTTCGTTCGCGTTTTTCTTGGGGGTTGACGGTGGCTGTTGAGCCGCCTGAGATTGATACGCGGGTACAAATTTTACAAAAAAAAGCCACTTCTTTTGGTATGGTGTTACCAAAAGAGTGTGCGTTATTTATTGCGCAAAACGTGGTGTCCAATGTGCGACGGTTAGAGGGGGCGTTAAATCAAGTCTTTGCCAATGCTAATTTGACCGGTGCGCCCATTACTCTTGAGATGGTGCAATACGCCCTAAAAGATATCGTCGCTATGCGAGTGCAGGCGGTGAATATGGATAATATCCGCAAGGTGGTTGCTGAGTATTATGATATCAGTGTTAAGGATTTAATGGGACGCAAGCGTACGCGCAGTATTGCCCGCCCGCGGCAGGTTGCTATGGCGCTATCACGGGAGCTGACGGGGGATAGTTACCCCGATATCGGTCAGTCATTTGGGGGGCGTGATCATACAACGGTGATGCATGGCTGTGATAAAGTGGCACAACTGCGCGCGATAGACCCCACTTTTGATAAAGATTACAAGGCGCTAGCGATGATGTTACAAGCGGGGTAAAGTGCGTTTGTCTGTTATGTTTTAGCGCTGCAATATGGTTTATAATGGCTGGTTTATGCCGTAATAAAAGCGACTGTAAAAGACGCAATAAGCCGTCATAAAATCATCTTATTGACTCTATTAATATGAATTATTTGAAGTTATTTGAAAAAGTCCCCTTAAACAAGAGTGTTCCCTATGCAATTATCGATTAATCGTGAGTCATTATTTAAAGCTGTTAATTTAATATTTAAGGCCGCGGATAGACGCCATAATATGGTAATTTTGGGTAATATTAAGCTGCAATTGTCGGAGTCTAAGCTAGTGCTAACGGCGTCAGACTTAGAGGTGGAGCTGACATCGACGCTTAAATTACCCGTTGGTGCTTGTATTCAGCCAGGCTCAGTGACTTTGCCGGCGATAAAGCTTAAAGATATTTGTAAGTCACTGCCTGAGCAGGCGCAAATCAATGTGTCATTACAAGAAAATGAGCGCTGCTTGCTGACGAGTGGCAAGAGCCGTTTTATATTAGGGACGTTACCAAGCGAGGATTATCCGAGCTTAGGTAATCCTGAGAACATCACGTCTGTAACGATTGGTCGTAGCCATCTGACTGATTTAATTCATAAAACTCAGTTTGCGATGGCAATTCAAGACGTCCGTTATTATCTGACAGGGATGCTGTTTGATGTGTCAGAGCAGAAACTGACCACCGTAGCAACGGATGGTCACCGTCTGGCGTTGGCACGTAGCGTCATCGAGGTGAGTGCCGATACCAGTATGCAAGCTATTTTGCCTCGTAAAGCGGTGATAGAGTTGCAACGATTGCTTGAGACGATTGAAAAGGCGGTCGAAGCTGAAGTCAAAAAAAGAAAGTATAAAGACAGTCCCGACAGTGATTTATTATTAGAGTTTGGGCGCGAGTTTTTGCAAGTGACCCTGCCCTTTGGTGATTTGGATGATAATATACAGCCCAATCATGATCTGACTATTACGCTGACTGCGCGTCTTATCGATGGTAAGTTTCCTGATTATCGCCGGGTGATGCCAAGCAATACCGATAAGCTGGCGTCTTTTAATCAAGAAAAAATGGTCAATGTGCTGCGCAGGGTTTCTATCTTAAGTAATGAGAAATCACGCGGCGTGGTGTTTAATTTTGCCAGTGCTGACAAGGTGGAGATACGCGCCAATAACGCTGAGCAAGATGAGGCGGTAGAGACCCTACAAGCTCATTATCAAGGTGAGCCGATAGAGCTGTCTTTTAATGCTGCTTATTTATTGGACGTATTGGATGTGATTCAGGGTGATGTGCAAATACATATGAGCCAGTCTAACGCCTCGGTGCTGGTGCATCAGCTGAATGATGACTTGCATCAATATGTCATTATGCCGATGCGGATATAGTTATTTATAGCATAAGCGGGCGGTTAGTAGGATTATGATTGAACGTTTACAAGTCTCCTATGTGCGTAATATTAGTGCGCTAAATATGCAAGCTGCTGCCTGTAATGTCATCATCGGTGCCAATGGGAGTGGCAAAACCTCTTTGCTTGAGGCGATATTTTTATTATCACGCGGCAAAAGCTTTCGCCATCATCAGCCCAAACGCTATATTCAGCACGCTCAAGCTGCGGCTACGGTACATGCTCGTTTGTCATCGGGCACTACATTGGCGATTCAAAAACAAGCGGATGCCACGACTATTTTGCGGCTTAATCAAAGCACGGTTTATAATCAAAGCATCCTCACCGAACAGCTACCCACTCTGCTTATCGACCCCTCCACTATGGATATGCTTGAGCAAGGGAGCGCAGGTCGCCGTCAACTGCTCGATTGGCTAGTGTTTCACATGAAACAGGGGTTTCATCCGCAGTGGGTGGCGTATCAGCGTTTGCTGAAGCAGCGGAATAGTTTGCTTAAACAAAGCCGAAATCTATCTGCGGTACAGCTGTCCGAGCTTAGGTCTTGGGACAAAGGGCTTGCCAGTCATGCCGCGCTGATACATCATTATCGTCAGCATGTTTTTACGGCGTGGCAGCCTTATTTTGCGGCGAGTATCGCGCAGTTATTGCCCGCTTATACGCAGCACTTAAGCCTAAGCTATCAGGCAGGCTATGATACCGATAGCGCTTTGGATGTGCAGCTCAATGAGCGCTTAGAGCAAGATATGCAGCTGGGCTATACCCGTATCGGTAGCCACCGCGCCGATATGCATGTGCATTGGCGCGCTGATAGGGTTTTACAAAACCGTTCAGAGAACCATTTAGCAAATCTACACCCCTCACCAAATAAAGCCTCCATATTAAAAGAGCAGGCGGCTAACGTATTATCTCGTGGTGAAAAAAAGCTGCTGATTACCGCGTTACGTGCGTCTCAATTGCCACTGCTATTGAATACTGAGCCCCATCACCACCTCTCTATTGCCCATCACCATGATAATCCCAGTGCTTATAATGAATCCATAGCGACGCCTATTGTGCTGCTCGATGACATTACCGCCGAGCTCGATGCGAGGGCGATAGATATTTTATTAGCGACTTTAGCAAGGCTGCCCTGTCAAGTATTTATGAGCAGTTTGACGGCTGATATCTTGCCGCTGATTCACAAGTACTGGTCCGACCCCAAAGTGTTTCACATGAAACAAGGTGAGCTGTTGCCCTATTAGAATTGCTTATTTAAATTAAATAAACCATGATTTATCTTGCACTATTTTTTGGGTGATTGTTTAGACGGCTATAACGGGCAAAATCACCAGTAAACAGTGACTTACAGGTCAAAAAATGCTAAAATAGAGCCTTATTTTTGTCCTGTTTTTAGCAAATTAACCTAGCCGTTTTTATGATACTTATTTGGCTGTCATTTGATTTTTAAAAGTCAAATACAAGAGTGGTTTTAAGCCTAACTGTAGGATAACCTCGCAACTATGGCGCCCTAAAAGCGGGCTGATATTTGCGTA
Organism: Psychrobacter sp.; assembly: GCA_036770925.1. Taxonomy (GTDB): domain Bacteria; phylum Pseudomonadota; class Gammaproteobacteria; order Pseudomonadales; family Moraxellaceae; genus Psychrobacter. The sequence continues at coordinate 9,078 of DAIPIF010000037.1, read as the reverse complement.
AATAGCTGATTATGGCTTGATTAAGGAATGCACATGAGTGATTCACACCTTACCGATAACGAGCAGCCGATAGTAGCGAGCCTGACATCCGATACTAGCGCGTCGCCCATTGCCCCTGAAGGCTCGCCCTCGGATTATAGCTCCAAAGATATCCGTGTACTGCGCGGACTTGAGGCGGTGCGCGTGCGCCCAGGGATGTATATTGGCGATACGGATGACGGCACCGGCTTGCATCACATGGTCTTTGAGGTCGTGGATAACTCTATCGATGAGGCGCTCGCCGGTCACTGTGACCAGATTGATATTGTCATTCACGAAGATGAATCGGTCAGTGTCATGGATAATGGTCGCGGCGTGCCGGTCGATATTCATCCAGAAGAAGGCGTGTCGGCAGCGCAGGTTATCATGACGGTGCTGCATGCTGGCGGTAAGTTTGATGACAATAGTTATAAAGTCTCAGGCGGTCTGCATGGCGTCGGCGTCTCTGTGGTCAATGCGCTCTCCAAAAATCTGGAGATGAACATTTGGCGTGAAGGCTATCACTACCACCAAACCTATACCGATGGTGTGCCAGATAGTGAGATTCAGCAAATGGAAGCGACGGATAAAACCGGCACGCAAATCCGTTTTTATCCGAGTACAGAGGTGTTTACTGGCACAACCTTTGAGTATGATATTTTAGCCAAGCGTTTGCGTGAGCTGTCGTTTTTGAACTCAGGGGTACGCATTGTACTGACTGATGAGCGCATCGATAAGCGTCACGAATTTGAGCATAAAGGTGGTCTGTCAGAGTTTGTCAGCTATATCAATGCCGGCAAAGAGGGCATCAATGAGGTGTTTCATTTTGTCAGTGAGCAAGCCGAAGGCATCAGTGTCGAGGTCGCTTTGCAGTGGACGGATACTTATAACGAAAAAGTGCTGTGCTTTACTAATAATATCCCGCAGCGTGATGGCGGTACGCATTTATCAGGTTTCCGCTCAGCCTTGACCCGTGTGCTAAACAGCTATATGGATCGTGAGAATTTATTCAAAAAAGAGAAAATCGTTGCCACTGGTGATGATGCGCGTGAAGGTCTCACCGCTATTGTCTCGGTAAAAGTGCCCGATCCTAAGTTCTCAAGCCAGACCAAAGACAAACTGGTCTCTAGTGAAGTCAGATCCGCAGTTGAATCCGCGATGCATGATAGGTTCAATGACTATCTGCAAGAGAACCCCAGTGCGGGTAAAGCGATTGCTAGCAAAATCATCGATGCCGCGCGTGCGCGTGATGCTGCGCGCAGGGCGCGTGAAATGACCCGCCGCAAGACCACTTTAGATATCGCTGGTTTACCGGGTAAGTTAGCAGATTGCCAAGAAAAAGATCCAGCATTATCTGAGCTCTACATCGTGGAAGGAGACTCGGCGGGCGGTTCTGCCAAGCAAGGTCGTAGCCGTAAAACTCAAGCGATTTTGCCGCTAAAAGGTAAAATATTGAACGTTGAGCGCGCGCGTTTTGACAAGATGCTGTCATCGCAAGAAGTCGGTAATTTAATCACCGCGCTTGGCTGTGGTATCGGACCTGATGAATATAATCCTGATAAAGTTCGCTATCATAAAATCATCATCATGACCGATGCCGACGTTGATGGCTCGCACATTCGCACGCTTTTACTGACTTTCTTTTTCCGCCAAACCCCAGAGCTGATTGAGCGCGGTTATATTTATATCGCCCAGCCACCGCTTTATAAAGTCAAAAAAGGTCGCCAAGAGCTGTATCTCAAAGACGATGAGGCGCTTAAAGCTTATTTATTATCCTCAACCATTGATAATACTAAGCTGCATATCAGCGCGGATGCGCCTGCGATTACCGGACAAGCACTTGAGCGCTTGCTGAATGATTATAACCAAACGCAGCTGATAAAAGCCCGTTTACAAATCCGTTTTCCTGCTGTTTTACTCGACGGGCTAACGCATACGCCGAAGCTTAGCACCGACATGACTTATGATAAATCAGTGATGGAGGCGTGGAAAGCTCAGTTACAAACGCAGCTGAATCATTTTGGTAGTGACTTAAGTCCTGAGATTGAGCTGGTTAATATCCATGCGCCGCAACCCAAAAATATGGATGCCGCCGCCGCTGATTTATTGGGTATGCGACCCGTAGTAGCGACTGAGGAGGGTAACCGAGCTGATAATGAGGCATTGTCAGTGAAAGCCCAGTGGTTACCGCGCATTACTATTTATGTGCATCAGTTGGCGCATCATTATCTGCTGGATGCCAGCTTTATCAATTCAGGCGAATATGCCAAGTTATTGCGTCTATCGAGCGAATGGAACACCTTATTAGCCGAGGGTGCCTTTATCCGCCGTGATAGTGGTAGCGCGGCTAATAAAGATATTCCAGTGCGCGACTTTGATTATCTGTGGCAGCAAATGATGCTTGACGCGCGTCGTGGTCTGGCGATTCAGCGCTATAAAGGCTTGGGTGAGATGAACGCCGATCAGCTATGGGATACCACGATGGATCCTGAAAATCGTCGGATGCTGCGTGTTACTATCGAAGATGCTATCGCGGCAGATCATATGTTTACCTGCTTAATGGGCGATGATGTCGAGCCGCGCCGTATCTTTATTGAAGAAAATGCGCTGACGGTTTCGAACTTAGATATTTAATGGTAGATTTTAATTATTATCGAAAAGTTACTTTGCTGGCAAGGTAACTTTTTTGTTTCATGTGAAACAAGTTTTTAACCATGATGAAGAGAGCAACATAGTGATTGAGGTTATATTACTTGCCATAGCCCTAGCGATGGATGCATTTGCGGTGGCGATTGGATTAGGTGCTAAATCACAAAGACAAAGTCAGCCATATTTGCTGCGACTGGCTATCTATGTCGCCTTATATTTCGGCATTGCACAAGGCGTGATGCCGCTGATTGGTTATTTATTAGGTGCGGCACTGTTAGGTTGGTTGGCGACGGCTGCCCCTTGGATTGGCGGCATCATTCTTATCGGCTTAGGAAGTAAAATGCTCTATGAGGTTTTGAGCCCTCATCACGAGGGGATGATAGAGGCTGATGAAGAAGTCATAACGGATAACGCCGCTCAAACCATCGCTCACCGCACTTTATTTACCTTAGCCATTGCGACCAGTATTGATGCCATGGCGGCAGGATTTACCCTTAATTTATTGGCACTAAATGCGTGGTGGGCTTGTTTAATCATCGCTATTATCACGGCTGGCTTTAGCGCCTTTGGCATTTATTTGGGTAAAAAATCAGGGACGCATCTCGAAGATAAAGCAGAAGCCTTAGGAGGCTTCGTACTGATTGCGATTGGCTTCAAGGTTATGTTCTTTAGTTAGCTCATCAATCCTTAGAGTTTGCTGTATAAAAAACACCGCTTTGGTTATCAAAGCGGTGTTTTTTGTTTCACGTGAAACTTTAGTCAGTGAGGCTTTTTATCTATCACTCAACTATCACTCATCGTCAGTATCAAAGCGCCATGCGAGGACACGGGTATTTTTTTGACCCTGACTCATCTCAATAATGCGCATTTGGGTGACATTGAGCTGCTGTAATAATAGCTGTAATGGCTTGACGTTTTCAGACTTTGAAACTAATGAGGTAAACCAGCCGACATGTTCAGCGAATTTCTCACTTTCTTTTATCATTTTAGTCAAAAAGGCAATCTCGCCGCCCTCACTCCACAGCTCTTTATGCTGACCACCGAAGTTGAGGTTTTGCGCAGCATTCCCTGCTTTGGTTGAGCTGCGGCTGATTTGCTCATTTTCATTCTTACCGCGATGTCGTTGTAGATTATGCTGCTTACGGCTATTAGCGTCCAGCGCTTCCTCAAGTGAGGCATGAAACGGTGGATTACACACCACCACATCGAAGTAATCTTGACGCCCGATAATATTTTTAAAAATGGACTTAGGCTCAGGTTGCAGCTTTACTTTTACCGCGCCTTTTAGCTTGGGATTAGCGTCACAAATCAGCGCCGCTGTATTGACCGAAATAGGGTCGATATCACTGGCAGTAAAACGCCAACCATAGCTTTGGCTACCAATGATGGGATAAATCGCACTGGCACCCGTACCGATATCAAGCGCGTGAATATCCTTGCCCGTTGGTGGGGTATTATCGCTATTGAGATGAGTGGTTTGCGCCAATAAGTCGGCAATATAATGGATGTAATCGGCACGCCCTGGGATAGGTGGGCAGAGATAGCCTTCTGGAATATCCCAAAACTTAACCCCATAATAATGGGCGAGTAGCGCCTGATTCAGGACGCGAACCGCGGCACTGTCCGAGAAATTAATCGTCGGTTCACCCTTAGGATTGGTGATGGTATGCTGAGCAAGCTCAGGCAAGGCGCGGGTTAAGAGCGCAAAGTCATAGCGCCCTTGGTGCGGATTGCGTGGATGCAGTTTGCCGAGTTTTTTGGCAGTCTCAGGCGAGCGGTTACGATGTTTATTAGGGTTGTTTCTACTGCTTATAGGCTTACTTGTCATGGTTTCAGGCTACGATATATGAATATAAGCGCTTAGTTTAGCAGATTTCATCTCATCTATCTGCTTATCCCTCACGATAGCAGAGGAATAAAAAGTAAGTTTATTTATCTCCATTAGCCAACTCTCAATTCACTCCCTAAACCCGTTGTTAACGAATATTACATCTTTGCTCTCATATCGTTAGTATCATAGTGAACTGACCGTCAACAGCTAATAACAAGCATAAGTGAGACAACGATGTGGCACAGCAAGACCAAAGAGCAAGTCATAGATGAGCTGCAGGTTGCTCCGTCCGTAGGGCTAAGCGAACAACAAGTAGCTGCGCGGTTAGAGAAATATGGCAAAAACAAGATTACGGGCAGCAAAAAGAAAAGCCTAGTGGCGATGTTTTTTGCGCAAATGCAAGACGCCTTGATTTATGTGCTGCTGGCGGCGACGGTGATTACCTTTATCATTGGCGAATATACCGACAGTATCATCATTATAGTGGTGGTGCTGATTAATGCCATCATCGGCGTGGCGCAAGAGTACAAAGCCGAGCAGGCGATTGAGGCGCTACAAAAAATGTCCAATCCTCAAACCATGGTGCGACGTGCGGGCGTAAACCAAGAGATTGATTCAGAAGATTTAGTGCCAGGCGATGTGGTGCTTATCGATGCCGGACGTTTTATCCCTGCGGATTTGCGTCTGATTGAATCATCGAATTTGCAAATTGAGGAATCTGCGCTCACGGGCGAGTCCGTGCCGACACATAAAGACGCGAGCGCGATTATCGAAGATACAGCGGCGAATATCGGTGACCGTAGCAATATGGCGTTTCGCTCGACCACCGCCACTTATGGGCGCGGCGAAGGGGTGGTTATCGCCACGGGTATGCAGACTGAGATGGGCAAAATTGCCAGTATTTTGGATAGTGCAGAGGATAGCGAGACCCCATTGCAAAGGCGTTTAAACGAGCTGGGGAAAGTGCTTGGGCTGATGGCGGTTGGCGTATCGGTTCTCATTTTGGTCATTAGTCTGTTTCAGGGTCGAGACCTCTTTGATATGTTTTTGATTGCCATTAGCTTGGCGGTGGCGGCGATACCAGAGGGGCTAGCGGCGATTGTGGCGATTGTCTTGGCGCTAGGCGTGACGCGAATGTCGAAGATTAATGCCATTATCAAAAAGCTGCCGGCGGTTGAGACGCTGGGTTCAGTGACTATTATTTGCTCCGATAAAACCGGTACGCTGACCCAAAATCGCATGACGGTGGTGGAGCATTTTACCTTGCAGGGTAATAAAACTATCTCTGAACAAGTTGTAAAATCGGAAGCTTGTATTGAGCTGAGCGCCGATGAGCAGCTGATGGCGCGTAGTTTTCTGCTGTGTAATGATGCCTCAATCGAAGGTGAGGAAGAGACGGGCGACCCGACTGAGAGTGCGCTGCTGGCTTATGCGCAAAAGGCGGGTTTGGTTAAGTCAACACAAGAGGCTAAATATCCTCGTATCGATGAGCGCCCTTTTGACTCTGAGCGCAAATTGATGTCGACCTTAAATAAGAGGGATACAGCTTATCGGGTGAATATCAAAGGCGCGATGGATCGAGTGCTGCCGCTGTGTACTCATGTGTTGGACAATGGCGTGGAGGTGGCGATTACTGAGGCGCATAAACAGGTATTTATTAAGGCGTCAACTGCGATGGGAGCAAAGGCGCTGCGGGTACTGGCTGCCGCTTATAAAAACGTTGACAAGGTTATTGAGCCCAAAGAGATGGAGACTAATCTCGTTTTTGTCGGTATCGTTGGGATGATGGATCCGCCGCGAGAGGAGGTCAAAGACTCTATCGCTGAGGCCAAAAAGGCGGGCATTACCGCGGTTATGATTACTGGTGACCATGCCGATACCGCTTTTGCAATTGCTAAACAATTGGATATGGCATCAGAGCGAGGGCAGGCGATTTCAGGCTCTGAGATTAATCAGATGAGTGATGAGGTCTTTAACAAAGAAGTGCTGAATTACCGTGTGTTTGCGCGGGTCAGCCCAGAGCACAAAGTACGCATCGTTCAAGCGTTGCAAGCGCATGGCAATATCGTCTCGATGACAGGAGATGGGGTCAATGATGCGCCAGCACTAAAGGTGGCTGATATTGGGGTGGCGATGGGCATTACGGGCACTGATGTATCGAAAGGCGCAAGCGACATGATTTTGGCAGATGATAACTTTACCACCATCGTGCATGCAGTGGAGGAAGGACGCAATATTTATAACAATATCAAGAAGTCGGTGATTTTCTTATTAACTTGTAATTTAGGTGAGGTCATTACAATCTTGGTGGCGATTATATTTGCCTGGCCATTGCCTTTGTTAGCTACCCAGATTTTATGGATTAATCTCATTACCGACTCATTCCCTGCTATTGCGCTCGGCGTTGATACGCCTGATAAAGAGGTGATGAATGACAAACCACGTGACCCTACAGAGAGCTTCTTCGCAGGCGGGGTGGGATTTAGAGCGATTGTAGGCGGCGTGCTGATTGGCGCTTTGGCGCTAGTAGCGTTTTATATTGGGCTGAGCGAGGAGGGTTATCATTTGGGACAAGGCGATATCCCTGAAAGCGCGCTGGCGCATGCACGCACCATGACCTTTGTGGTGTTGGCAGGCTCGCAGCTGTTTTACTCATTGGCACTGCGTCATGAGTCGAAGTCTATTTTTCAGTTGGGACTGTTTTCTAACCCCTATTTGGTCGCCGCGGTGGGGTTTGGTTTTGCGCTACAGGTCATGGTCATTAGCGTGCCATTTTTAGCAGATGCTTTTAAGCTGCAGCCACTAGAGATGCAAGATTGGCTCATTGTGCTAGGATTATCATTGATTCCGTTTGCGCTCAAAGAGTTGTCTAAGCGGTTTATTAAATATGAGAAGATATAGGATATCCTTCGTCGCTATGACAAAGGGGTGGCAAAAGCACCCTAAAAACGGCGGCGGATAGCCCTTACATTCTATACATTGTCATCCTAACGCTCATTAAATCAAAAAACATCTGCTGTAATCGTAATTATTTGACTATCTAATAGCCAATAGCCGCTCTAAACTTGGTAAAATAGCCGCACAATTTCTCATTATAATTTACCTATTGATGGACACTTACCCTATGACCACTGCCACCACGCTCACTACTCCTGCTATCAAAGAGGATCGTATCCTCATTCTCGATTTTGGCTCCCAATACAGTCAGCTCATCGCCCGCCGTGTGCGCGATTCTGGGGTATTTTGTGAGATGTTCCCTTATGATATCGACACTCAGCGCATTATCGATTTTGGTGCCAAAGGGGTAATTTTATCGGGTGGTCCTGAGAGCGTGCACGCGGAGAACAGCCCGCGTATCAACGATGCGGTATTTGAGCTTGGTGTGCCCGTATTGGGTATCTGCTACGGTATGCAAGCGCTGGCGGCGCGTTTCGGCGGCGAGGTTCATGCCAGTGATATCCATGAATTTGGCGCCGCAACGATTAATATCGATGGACAATCTGTGCTGACCAATGGCATCGAAGACGGCATTAATGAAGATAAATTGGCTACACTCAACGTCTGGATGAGCCATGGCGATAAAGTGATTGCCGCGCCTGAAGGTTTTGCCGTCATTGCCAGTACGCCAAGCTGTCCGATTGCGATTATGGCGGACGAGTCGCGCCAGTATTATGGTCTCCAGTTCCATCCAGAAGTCACCCATACCGTGCAAGGCGCGGCGTTGCTAGGACGTTTCGTGCATGAAATCTGTGGCTGCGCCGGCAGCTGGACAGCTGATAACATCATCGATATGCGTATTGAGCAGCTCAAAAAGCAAATCGGTGATAAGCAAGTATTGCTTGGTTTATCAGGTGGTGTTGACAGCTCAGTCGTTGCGGCATTATTGCATAAAGCCATTGGCGACCAATTAACCTGTGTATTTGTCGATACCGGTCTTTTGCGTCTGCACGAAGGCGACCAAGTGATGCAAGTATTCGCAGAGAATATGGGTGTAAAAGTCATTCGTGTCGATGCTGAAGAATTATTCTTAACCGCACTAGCGGGTGAGTCTGACCCTGAAGCCAAACGTAAAATCATCGGTAAAACCTTTATCGACGTGTTTGCCAATAGCGCCCGTGACATCAGCGAGCAAAGCGATGGCAAAACGATTGAGTTCTTGGCACAAGGGACGATTTATCCAGACGTCATCGAATCAGCCAAGTCGCATCAAGGCAAAGCGCACGTGATTAAGAGTCACCATAATGTGGGCGGTCTGCCCGATGATTTGGCGTTTGAATTGGTTGAGCCGTTACGTGATTTGTTCAAAGATGAAGTGCGTAAATTGGGTATTACCTTAGGTCTTCCTGCTAAAATGATTAACCGTCATCCGTTCCCAGGACCGGGTTTGGGCGTGCGTATCTTGGGTGAAGTCACCAAAGAATTTGCCGATATCTTGCGTGCTGCTGATGCGATATTTATGGAAGAGTTAGAAAAATCAGGCTGGTATGAGAAGACTGCGCAAGCATTTGCGGTATTCCAACCGATTAAATCGGTCGGCGTGGTCGGTGATGGCCGCCGCTATGCGTGGGTGATTGCGCTAC
>DAIPIF010000036.1:6440-13078 GCA_036770925.1 Psychrobacter sp. | reverse complement strand
GTGGCGGCAGCATTTGCGATAGCGGCGCGTCATTTAAATCAATCAAAGTTACCTTGTGACCGGCTTTTAATAAGTCTTCGGCAATCTCAGTACCAACCATACCAGCACCAACGATGGCAACATGCTGACTGCCAGCTGCGAGCTTTTCTTGTAATTGCCCAAAGCGCTCGATATGGTTGACATGCCAAACCAAATCCTCAGGCAGACTGCTTGGAAAAATAGGATGCGCGCCCATCGCCAGTACCAATTTATCATAGCTGATAGTGGCGTAATTGGTGTACACGGGGTCTGAGCGCAGCGCAGAAATCAGATGTAATTGCTGCTGGGTGGCATCAATATCACTGACCTGCGTATTGGCAAGTAAGGTAATATTGGCAGCCTTTGCCGCATCGCTACCCGTTGCCCGTACCAAATCAGCGGCGCGTTTATTTTGGCTAATTGCCATCGTCAGCATCGGTTTATGATAACGATCGCCATTGTCAGCGGTGATTAAGGTAATCGGAATGTCTTTATCCTTTGCACGGATAGCGTCGATAACGTGCCAACCTGCCAAACCTGCACCAATGATGACAATGCCTTTATGTAATGATGAATGCTCTGTGCTCATAGTCGTTTTCCTAATGTCCCTAAAGCGGCTGATAGAATGTGAATGATTGCCTGTGAATGACTCACCGTAATGGCGGTTATTGTATCAGTAAACAGATGGTCACTCACCTACCTGGCAAAAAGTGCCTGAATAAAATAACTCAGGCAGAATTAATCCGCCTATTGCAGCGCTTATTATTATTAATAATAATGATTGATAATTACTCAGTAATCCCCATAAAGCTAGCAACTTCACAACCTTATACCTGACCTATGACTCAACATAATGCGAACCAAAAAGCCAATCCTAATCCCACCGCTACTCTGAGCGATACCGATGTGCGTCAACGCTTTTTTATCTCGGATTCGCCCGTGCGCGGTGATGTGGTGCGCCTATCACGCAGCTATGCGACGACGATTGCCCAAAAGCCGTATCCTGAAGCGATTAAGCGTTTACTGGGTGAGATGCTGACCGCGGCAAGTTTGCTGATTGGCACGGTTAAAATTGATGGACGCCTGTCTATTCAACTGCAATCCTCCGACAGTAACAGCTTGCTCAATTGGGCGATGGCAGAGTGTGACCAAGACGGTATCATTCGCGCACTTGCCAGCTGGAAAGCGGAAACCGAGGCGCAACAACACGCTTGGGAGACGATGACCCATGCCAAAGACGCCTTTGCAGAGCTTGGCGCGATGGGACAAGGCGTTTTATTTATCAATATTCAGCCGGATGGTGGCGAGCCGTATCAAGGTATCGTTGAGCGTAGCCATGATAATTTGGCAGACTGCTTGGCGCATTATCAAAAGCAATCGGCGCAGATTCCAACCCTGATTAATTTGGCATCAGATGGTTTGCAAGCGGGCGGTATCTTGGTACAAATGCTGCCACGTACCACTCAAGAAACCCTAGAAGTTGAGCAAAATCAAGATGCCGGCATTGATGATGATTTGTGGACGCGTCTGTCTGTCTTGACGCGCACCATCAAAGCCGAGGAGCTGACTCGCCTTGATGCCAACGAGATTCTTTATCGCTTATATCATGAAGAAAACGTCGTCGCCCCTGAGCCTGTCGGCTTAAGCTTTGGCTGTACCTGCTCACGTGAGAAGTGCGAAATGGCGATTGAGCAAATCGGTGAAGCCGAAGTCTTAGACATCGTCGCGGAGCAAAACGGTACTTTTGAGATGGATTGCGGTTTTTGTGGGGCTATTTATAAGTTTGATAAAAATGACGTGCAAGCGATATTTACTGAGTAGCTTTTAGGGCGCGAAAGTGATTATCTTTACAAAAAAACCCTCAAGTGTTGTGCTTGAGGGTTTTTTATTTTAAATCCTCTAAAAGGCGCGCTCAGAAAATATCAGAGCGACGTCTTAAGACCGAATTTATCAGGATAAGAGTACAGACGGGTCTTGAGCGAATAATCACTGTGACCATTATCCAATAACCACGCCACCACTTGCTTATGTACTCTATCGTTATGCATTAAATTTAGATGGCTGACCCCATAAAACACCGCTTTGCGCCCTTCAGGCACCTGTAACGCGTGCTCGCCTTTGTCCTCGCCGAGCGCTGACTCTATGGTCACCAAACCATCGCCCAATAAGCGTGTGGTGTTTGAGTCATAAGAATTACGGGCTAAAGTGGCGGCAATACAATAGGTCTGCACATGACCCGGCAAACGGGCAGGATGCCGAAAATCTGGCGGCAAAACCCCTCGACCCTCTAAAGAGCGCCAATCGGCATCGCGAATACTGCCATAACGCAAGTCAATAATACCCGCGCTACGCAAGTCGCCAAGTTTGGCAAGTGACCCTGCAAAAGGCAGTTTGGCAATGACGTCTTGTACCATGTAGCCGATGCGCTCAAGTACCGCGCCATGATGCGGTGAGCCTAAGGTAATGAGGTTTCTGACTCGTTTGACCCATTCTTGCCCTGATTGCTGACCATAAAACAGCGCACTACGAGCGACCAAGCCGCCCATACTATGCCCGACCAAATCGATTTGGCTGATATCTGGATTATTATCAGTGAGCGCTTGCAGCACATTGGCAAAGTTGCGTCCGTTACTTGAGATACGCCGTCCGGTATTATAATCCAAATACAGAATCGTGCTCTCAGGCTGACTGCGCGCGATACGCTCCCCTAAGCTATCACTCTCGCACGGCTCCCAGCCTAGATGGCTCATACACAAACCATGACACAAAATCACCACCCGTCCTACAATGGGCTCCCGCTGCGGATAGCCACATCTGTCATACAATACCATCGGGACAGCAATAGGATTATCATGATTGACCAGATGATCACCCATAACCCCATTCAGCACATTCACCAGCTGCTTGATAGTGGCAGGCAGTGGGCGCGGCACCTCCCGATTACGCACATTATTATACAGCCGTAGCCCTGATACTAAATTATTACCGACCAATAGCATCACTTGGCGCACCGTGCTATAGATACGTCCGGTGATACCGCGTTGCCAATTATCCACACTGCCTTCATTGAAACGCCCGATAGGACGCAGGATAATCTCCCGATGGATGGCTTCGACAATATCCGTGACTTCCACCACGCCCATCGCTGCCAGCTGGGTTAAACCCTCAAAAAAGTCCGCCAATGAAATCGGTTCGCGGGTGGTCATCGCCTCTTTATCCTCTGCCAAGAACTCATCTATGCCATCGACATAAATATACTCCAGTAACGCCAACTCCTCATACACCTCACCATGAAAGCGCTGATGATCCGTATCTATCGGCTGTAACGCAGGTTTGTGCTGAGCATTGGCAAATAGGTCATGAATGACATCAATTGGTTTGGATTTGGGCATATTAGGGGCACATTTAGCGAGAGGAGTTATGTGGCATACTATCCTGTAAAGCGGATAATAAGAAGAAAATGCTTTGACTGATAGCGGTTTTGCAAAAAGGCACGAACGATGTGATGATGTGACAAGCGGATAGGGCGTGGCGAGCGCTATAACTATTAAAAACTTAAGCCTACCAAGATAGGCTTAAGTATCAGTGATAAAGGCTAAACCTACTATTTAACACAACTACCACATTAAGTCATCAGGTATCACATAAGCGGCATACGGATCATCTTCAGCCGCCGTCTCAACCGCGGTTTTATCGTTAGAGACCACCATAAAGCCTGCTTGCTTTTCATTGATACGGTCAGCCAACGGGCGCGGCAGTAGTGCATAATTACCCTCTAAACGCGCAATGACCACGTGACCGGCGACGATTTGCTCATATAACTTTTGAGTGATATAAATCTTTTTTATTTTAGCATCATCAACGAACTGATAGCTGACCTCACCTTGAGTATCGGTAATTTGGTGCTGTTTTATCATTTGAATAATATTGGCATGCAGCATTTTTTGCTCTAATACCTGTTGTTTTTCTTGATTGAGCTGTTGGTCTTTGGCGACCTTTTTGGCTTGCGCGGCTGCCAACGCTTTTTTGGCTTCAATATCTGCCGCATCGCCTGTACGCTTGGCATGTTGCGACTGCTTGCTTAATTTTTTGGCTTTTTTGCTATCCACCAATCCTGCTTTTAGAAGCTGCGCCTGTAGGGCATTTTTGGTCATATCGACTATATCCGTAGTATTTAAAGCGACTTTAAACGCCATCTAAAACCCATTTAGATAACGTTATTTCTGTTATCGTAACAAATAGGGCAGCCCGCTGTCACCTCGTTCAGCGCGGTCACCCGTCCTTGTCACCGGTAACCTAGCGGACTTGCGCGCGCCACTCATGAGCGCCAAGCTTCAGCAGCAGCGTGTCCCCTGCTTGCAACACACCCACGCCACTTGGCGTACCAGTCATAATCACATCACCCGCTTGCAAACTAAAGGCATGACTTATCTCGCTGAGCAGCTCATAAATGGGAAATAGCATCAAGGCAGTATCACCGTCTTGTTTCAGCTCATCATTAATCATCAGCTGATACTGCACCTGTTTAAAGTCGCCAAAGGCTTGTACATCGAGCCAATCAGCCAGCACACAAGCGCCATCAAAACACTTAGCACGCTCCCACGGATGACCTTGTTGCTTAAGCTGATTTTGCAAATCGCGTAAGGTCAAATCCAGCCCCAACGTCACCCCGCCAATCGCTTGTTGCGCCTGCTCAGCCGTCGCCTGACTCAAATCAGCTGCTAGCTGAATACACAGCTCCGCCTCATAATGGGTGTCGCCAAATATGGCGGCATCAGGACGGATAATATCATGGCGAATGCTCACCACAGCAGACGCCGGCTTCATAAATAGGATAGGCGAGGTTGGCACCTCATGACCCAATTCCTGCGCGTGGGCAGCATAATTGCGCCCGACACAGACGACTTTACCAATGCGGTTTTGGAGGGCTTGATTGGCAGTCATCTGCGCGGTAGGCTCACTCATATTGGTAACAATATCATTTATCAAAGAGATATGCGGCGACTCAATCATAATAGGCTCTCACAAGCAAAGGGTTTGATGGCATAAATAGTTAAGGAATCGTACGCGTCACCACATCAGGCGGCACGTAACGGTTATGACGATTCATTCTTTTTTCAAACAGCCCAAAGGTCAATAAAATAACCCAAGATAATAATAAATACACGATACCTGCTGCAAAAAACAGCTCCATCAAAGTATAAGTACGCGCGCTAATGGTACGCGCCACCCCTGTGATATCCATCAGCGCAATAGTCGATGCTAGCGCACTACCTTTGAGCATAAAAATAACTTCATTACTATAAGCGGGAACCACGATACCAAAAGCACGCGGCAAAGTGATGCGGGTGAGCTTCTGCCATTTGGACATCCCAATGGCATCCGCCGCCTCCAATTCTCCGACAGGTATCGTCTGAATCGCACCGCGAATAATCTCTGCCAAATAAGCACTGGTATTCATAGTAAAGGCAATAATAGCACACCAATAGGCTTGGCTGAGTACCGGCTCCCAAAGAAAAGACTCACGCACGGCCTCAAACTGCCCCAGCCCATAATAAATCAGGAATATCTGTACCAGCAGCGGTGTACCACGAAAAAAGAAAATATAAGCAAAAGGGAGTATCTGCACCAGCCAGTTTTTGGACAAGCGCAACTGTGCCAAAATCAAGCCAAAAAACAAACCCACTATCCCTGAGATGACCACCAGCTGTGCGGTCAATACCGCGCCGCCTAATAAGTCTGGGATATGCTCAAAAATAACCTGCCAATTCCAATCCATAAGTCTGCTCCTCTACTTGGCAATCGATTGACGCGGGGTTACTTGACGGCTGAGCTTTTTGGCATAGCGCGCCGCTGGATTGGCGCGCCACTCAAGCCACATCATAAAGCCGGTAATCAGCAGGGTCAGACCCAAATAAATAATCGCTGCCGCCATATAAAAGGTAAAGGGCTGCTGAGTGGACTGCGCGGCACGCGAGGATTGATACATAATATCTTTGAGACCGATGACCGATACCAAAGCGGTATCTTTTAATAATACTAAAAATAAATTACCCAGTCCTGGTAAGGCGATTTGCCACACTTGCGGTAACGTGACCCGATAAAAAATCTGTAGCGGACGCATGCCAATCGCCTGTGCCGCCTCACGTTGCCCAACGGGTATCTCTTGAATTGCCATCCGAAATATTTCAGTAGCATAAGCGCCAAAGGCAATAGACAGCGCCATAACCCCGCCCCAAAAGGCGCTGATTTCGACATACTCGTTATAGCCGAACTTTTTGAGGACGCTCATCAGTAAAATGGAGCCGCCATAGTATATGAACAATACCAACAGCAGCTCGGGGATGCCGCGCATCGTTGCGGTATAGACCGTCGCCAGTTTGCGCAGCAGCCAAACATTGGACAGCTTAGCCGTTGCGCCAAGCAAACCTAAAAACATACCTATGATGAGGCTGGTCAAGGCGAGCTTGATGGTGACGGTTGCGCCGCTTAGTAATAGCGCGCCAAATCCTTGTAAATCAAACAAAATGGTTCACTCAGCCTCTTTATGTTAGCCCAGTTGCTCAAAAACCCTGCGATGCTGGACTGGTATGATTGCTTATTAAAACTACTTATTAAAT
>DAIPIF010000036.1:4271-6340 GCA_036770925.1 Psychrobacter sp. | reverse complement strand
AGGGCTCGATAGAAATGCGTGCCGATTTTATCATATTCACTACAAAATAGGTTACCGCCTGCCGGCAAAAACACCGACCCAACAGACACTTATCAGACCTTATTTAGCCCATCAAAGAGTATCTGAAAACAAAAAGGACATCGCAGAATGAGCAATGTCCTTTAACAAATATCAGCGCTTCAGGCTATTAGATAGCGGCTATTGTGTACTAACCGCTTCTACAGGCGCGGTCATCTCAGCGTTGGTACTGCTTGCCGCCACTGAAAAATACTGCTGATGCAATTTATCATAAGTACCATTGGCTTTTAGATGCGCTAATGACTGATTGATTTTGGCTTGCAAATCCTTATCAGCAGGACGCACGGCAATGGCAAAATTATCATTGATATCAATCTCAGCGCCTTTTAGGGCGTAACCATTACCTGATGTTGAGTTCAGCCACTGTAGCGCAGGCAGTTTATCCGATACCATCACCTCTACGCGACCTGAACCTAAGTCCAAAAACGCATTACTCAAGGTATCATATAGCTTCATATTGACCGCTGGATAGGTATCCTCTAGCCACTGTGATGAGATGGTTGAGCGCTGGGCGGCGATAGGATTATTATTAATATCACGGCTGTTACTGGGGTCAAAAGCGCTATCTTCTGCCGCCAAAAACACTAAGGTATTACTAAAGTAGGCATCCGTAAAGCGCACTTGCTGCGCGCGCTCAGGGGTCACGGACATCGCCGCGACAATGGCGTCGTATTTCCCCGCCTTTAATCCCGGTATAATGCCGTCCCAATCTTGGGCGCTAATCTCACAAGTGACCTGCATATCCTCACAAATAGCTTGCGCGATATCGACATCAAAGCCGCCTAGCGTGCCATCGGCATTGGTATAATTAAAAGGTGCATAAGCCCCCTCTGTACCGATGCGTAACACCTCGCCTGTCGCCGCGGCGGCATCTGCATTGTCCACGGCAGCAGTTGTATCGCTGTCTTGGCTATTGCTACAGCCCGCTAAGATGAGCGCTGTTGCACTGGCAAGGAGTGTCAGTGTGCACTGGGCAATAAGGCGCTTGGGCGCGGCTGAAGATTTATTCATGGTTATCCCTGATATGAGTGCTTATAAAAGTAACTCAGTCTTAGTTTGCAACCTCGACAGCCGTTTCAGTAGCGCTCGCTGATGGCAGCAAAGCCGCGGTGGAACTGGTACCAAAGTAGCTACTGGTTATTTGCTCATAGGTGCCATTGGCTTTGATGTCTGCTAAGGCTGTATTGAATTTAGCTACTAAAGGATCGGCTTTACGAAAGGCGATACCCATCGCATCTTCCTCAGTGCTAATCTCAGCCCCTTTGATTTCATAGTCTTGACCGGCGGCGGTTTTTAGCCAATCAATACCAGTGACTTTATCCGACATCATCGCCCGCACGCGACCTGAGGTTAAGTCTAAATAGGCATTGTCTTGGGTGTCATAAAGCTTAATATCAGAGTCGGCATGTTTATCTTGCAAGTACTGTGATGCCACCGTTGCACGCTGTGAGGCAACCGGCTGCGCTTTGAGTGCATCGACACTGATATCATCGCCTTTTTTACCGATTAAGATAATACCGGTATGAAAATACGGATCGCTAAATTCTACGACTTCTTTACGTTCAGGAGTAATGGACATACCGGCGATGGCAGCATCAAACTTCTGCGCATTGAGCCCCGGAATGAGACCATCCCAGTCTTGGGAGATGACGTCACACTTGGCTTGCATTTGCGCACATAAGGCATCAATCAGCTCAATCTCATAACCAATGAGTTTGCCATCTGCATCGGTATAGCTAAACGGCTTATAGCTCGATTCAGTGGCGATTTTTATGTTGAGGGTTGGTGTCGTAACACTATTATCAGTAGCCGCGCCATCGGTGGCGGCTGGGGTTGAGCTATTATTACAGCCAACGAGCAGCATAGCGGCGCTAACAGGGGCGAGCCACCATATTTTATTAAAAAGGGCTTTTTTTGTACATGTGGTTTTTGCAAATGCAGTGATTGAAAGTGTCATTTTTGAGGGTCCTTTATTTATTGATTAGCCAGTT
>DAIPIF010000036.1:3113-4171 GCA_036770925.1 Psychrobacter sp. | reverse complement strand
TTATTGATTAGCCAGTTTTTGACCAAAGTTAGCTTGTTCAATAAGTGCCAGCTCGCCACTGCTGCGAATCTCAGTTAAGGCTTTATTCAGCTCATCTTTGAGCGCATCGCCTTTACGCACGGCAATGGCAATATTATCATCATTATCAATCTCATCACCGACGATGCCAAAGCCTTCTGGATTGTCCGCAAGCCACGATTTTGCCGAAACTTTTTCTGCTAATACCACATCGCTACGCCCCGATTTTAGGTCTAAATAGGTATTGTCATAGCTGTCATAAAGCTTAACGGTGTTGCCGTTTTTGCCGTCATAATTATCTTGCAAATAAGCGCCTGGGGTGGTTGAGCGTTGACCCCCTAAAGTGAGATTTTCGATAACTTTTGGGTCAAAACGGCTACCGTTTTGGGTCAACCAAACCATGGTATTGGCAAAATAAGGCTCGGTAAAATCGACCTTTTCTTGCCGCTCAGCGGTGATGGACATGCCGGCAATGACCGCATCATACTTTTGGGCGAGCAGACCTGGGATAATGCCATCCCAATCTTGCGCGACAATCTCACATTTGGCTTGCATCTGCGCGCATAAAGCGTTGGCAACCTCGATATCATAACCGCCCAAACTGCCATCGGCGTTGGTATAATTAAAAGGAGGGTAAGCACCTTCAGTCGCAATACGAATGGTCTTGCCAGCCATATCTGCGGACGCCGCATTTGCCTTAGTATCGGTGGCTTCTTCAGCAGACGGGCTACAGGCACTAAGCGCTAACGCGGCGGTAACCGCCATCGATGACCATAATAGGCGAGAAGTTAACATCTTAGGTTCCTTATATTAATACGATTATTTAATACAGTTTGCATCGGTAGGGATGATAAGCAAAAATAATGCGGCGGGCTAAACCTGCTGACATCCTTGCCAAACAGGCACTTTGCTTGCTAGTAAACAGGCATAACGATAGCCAAAAATACTAAAAAAAGCCCGCGCTAAATGCTCGATAATACCTGACTCAAATATCAAAAAGCAAACGTTTTAATAGTTGACTGTCACTGTTAAGTAATCAT
>DAIPIF010000036.1:0-3013 GCA_036770925.1 Psychrobacter sp. | reverse complement strand
AGTTTTGATTGTGCGCTGCCATAAAG
Organism: Psychrobacter sp.; assembly: GCA_036770925.1. Lineage (GTDB taxonomy): Bacteria > Pseudomonadota > Gammaproteobacteria > Pseudomonadales > Moraxellaceae > Psychrobacter. Next base: position 2,987 of record DAIPIF010000036.1, on the reverse strand, counting down.
TCTTTGACCCGCTGCGATTTAGGATGATCAAACACTTGCTCAGGCGTACCCATCTCCTCGATGACGCCTTGATGCAAAAACACCACTTTACTTGAAACCTCACGCGCAAAGCGCATCTCATGCGTGACAATCAGCATCGTACGCCCCTCCTCCGCCAGCTCGCGCATCACAGCGAGCACTTCATTGACCAGTTCAGGGTCAAGCGCCGATGTGGGCTCATCGAACAATAATACCCGCGGCTGCATGGCAAGGGCGCGCGCAATCGCCACCCGCTGCCGCTGTCCGCCGGATAAATTGGCAGGGTACGCGTCTTTTTTATCGAGTAAACCGACTTTATCCAGTAGTTTTTCGGCATCGCTAATCGCCTGTGCTTTTTTGATTTTTAGCACCTGCGTCGGACCTTCAATGATGTTTTGTAAAATAGTCTTGTGCGGCCATAAATTGAAGTTTTGAAACACAAAACCCACCCGCGCGCGCAAACTCTCAAGCTGCCTGACATCCGCCGCTTGCAGCTCTCCTGATTTCGCAGGCTTGAGCAGCAGCTCATCATTACCGATGATGATACGACCTTGATTGGGCTTTTCAAGTAAGTTGATACAGCGTAATAAGGTGGACTTTCCAGAACCTGACGACCCCAAAATGGAGATGACATCACCATCATAAGCGGTCAGCGACACGCCTTTTAGTACCGCAAGCGAGCCGTAGCTTTTATGAAGGTCTTGTAACTCTAGGGCGATAGGACGCGGCGAATCTTTGGCAGTATCAAGCATGGCGTAGCAGGTTTCCGATGGTTGGAGGGTGGTCAAATACCATAAGTAAAAAACAGACCTTGCGAATAAATAAAATAGCTCAGACTGCGATTGCAAGCCTGAGCGTCATTTTATCATTTTAAAGCAAAGTATGTTACGCAGGTTTATGCCATTTTCATAGCGTTATCCGCTATTATTTGGCACGTTTACTGACTCGTAAGTCGAGATATACTCCGAGGATTTACGAGCATCTCATATCTCATCGCCCTCCTATCTTAGTACCGAGTACCCCCACAACCGTAAAATTTGTTCACAAATTCATCTTTACTATCACCTTAATCTACTCTATGTTAAATAGCATCACGCTATCGAGCGCCTAAAAATGCCATTTTTAGCAACAATTAACCCCATTTGCTAGTGATTGCCTTAATTTGGGCCGTTGTTGTGCGTTCAACATATTTTATAAATAGCCCTGATAACCCTTAACGATAAAGGAATAAATAATGAGTCAAGTACATAGCACCGATATTACCGCCTATATGCAAACCGTGGGTCAGCAAGCCCGCGCCGCCTCACGCGCGCTCGCGGCGGCAAATACCGGTCATAAAAACGCCGCTCTACAAGCCATCCATGATGAATTGGTCACTGCCAAAGCGGACATCTTGGCGGCAAACAAAATCGATATGGATAACGGTCATACTAATCATCTAGATGCCGCGCTGCTCGATCGCTTAGCGCTTAATGAGGCGCGTTTTGAGGGTATGCTTCAAGGTCTCAAAGACGTGGCTGCCTTGCCTGACCCTATCGGCGAAGTCACGGACATGACCTATCAGCCCTCCGGTATTCATTTGGGTAAGATGCGCGTGCCACTGGGCGTGGTCGGGATGATTTATGAGTCGCGCCCCAATGTCACTTTGGAGGCGGCGTCGCTGGCACTGAAATCGGGTAACGCTATTATTTTACGTGGCGGCTCAGAGGCGTTTGAATCCAATCAAGCGCTAGCGAGATGTATCCATCAAGGTCTCAAAAAGTCCGGCTTATCCGAGCATAGCGTGCAAGTGTTAGAGACCACTGACCGCGCCGCCGTTGGTGAGCTGATTACCATGACCGATTATGTCGATGTGATTGTACCGCGTGGCGGCAAAGGCTTGATTGAGCGTATCAGCCGTGATGCCAAAGTACCGGTTATCAAGCATTTAGATGGCAACTGCCACACCTTTATTGATAGCGATGCTAAGCCTGATATCGCCATAAAAGTCAGCGTCAATGCCAAAACCCATCGTTATGGCACCTGTAATACCATGGAGACGCTGTTGGTTGATGCCGCTATCGCTGAGGATTTACTACCGCAAATTGCCGAAGCGATTGTGCAAGCCGATGACGCCATGCAGCTGCGTCTCGATGAGCACGCCCAAGCGATATTAAAGGACAACGCCAGCCTTCAAGGGCATCTCTCAGCCGCCACAGCTGAGGACTGGGATACCGAATACTTAGCGCCTATCTTAGCGATAAAAGTAGTCAGCGGCATTGATGAAGCGATTGAGCATATCAATACCCACGGCAGTCAGCATACCGATGTGATTATCACCGATAATTATAGCAAGTCACAGCGCTTCATCCGTGAAGTTGATTCAGCGAGCGTCATGATTAACGCCTCTAGCCGTTTTGCCGATGGTTTTGAGTATGGACTGGGTGCTGAAATCGGCATCTCCACTGACAAAATCCATGCCCGAGGTCCTGTCGGTCTCAACGGTCTGACCTCACAAAAATGGATTGTATATGGGCATGGCGAAACCCGCGCTTAATTTGCCATTTCTCGGATGATTTACCGTATAATCGCCAAAATAAAATCACCAAAAACGTCAGCTTCATTGCTGGCGTTTTTTTATTATCGAAAAATATGTTATATATGGCATATAAAAATAAGGAATCAATAGGAAAACCGATCGTTGTTGAATACTACTTTATATATATCTGACAGTGCGTAATATTGCTTGAGCGATAGCGCGAGGACGCAGTGGTGGCGGTACTTAATCACTAAAAACAGCTATAGAACATACATCAATACTGAAGACTTAACTATTTTTAACAGTATGATTAAAGAAGCTATAAAAATGTGCAAGTTGGCGGGCGGACATTGTATCCCCTATTGAGTGCATGGATACCTAAAAAAAGGACTGACTTATGGAAATCACCCTAAACGGCTATTACACCCTGATATTAGCCACACTGGTACTT
>DAIPIF010000035.1:0-13374 GCA_036770925.1 Psychrobacter sp. | reverse complement strand
AGTACTTTTTATAGTATTTTCTATAGTACTTTGATAAATGACTAAATCAGGCTGAATAGATAGCCGTGATTGCCCATCGCTATCACGTAGCCAAACTGCCCTTGGCTGGATATGAGACTGATAACGGGGGTGATTATTTTTGCTATTTATAGCGTTAATATTCATAGCATCAAACAGTGCCACGATGCGCGCGGTTGCCCACTGCTCAAAGGCGTGATGCATATTAATCAGCAAACACAGGCGCGGTAGTATAGTAGTGGCTGCGGTTTTGTCTGCTAGATGCAAGCCGTGACCGCTCTGTAAACTCGATTGCTGCCATTGTAATAACCCATACGCCCACGCTAATAATTGCTGAGCCGCTTGCAGCTGCTGCGGCAGGGCAGGTTGGGTTTGCAGTGTTCGTGTCGCTAGCAGATACAAGCTGTCGAGCTGATGCAGCTCATCAGGGCTAAAGCCTTTAATCTGCTGCCAAACCGATAAATGGGCATCATAGGGCGGTTGTAGGAGCGCTGCTATGAGAGTCAGTGCGCTTTTAATCAAGCGATTGGCAGGGGTTTGCAGGCTTAAGGTACTTATCTCGCTGACAAACTTATGTGGCTGGCGACTGTTTTGGCGCAGTTGCTGCTTGATGAGTAATTTGCCTTGTAATGTCGCTTGGTTTTGGGTCTGTGTTTGATATTGCGGGGTGGGCTGATAGACGGCTAATAAGTGCAAAAACTGCTGCACCAACCATTCTGATAATGGGGCGCTCGCAAGCGGTAACGGGGTCAGCTGAGTACTCACTTGCCCGATATTTTTATGATGGGGGAATTTACTGCCAGTATGATTATGAGCATTAAGCAAGTCAGATAACATCTGCTGTACCCACTGCCGCGTCTGGGTGATGGCGTCTTTTAACTCATATGGCTGGTTTGAGTGTTGATTTTCGATGGCGCTGGCAAGGGTTTTGGGTAAAATCTCAAGCGTAATCGTACTTGGCAATACAATAATACCGATATAATGCCCGACTTTAAGTTGCCATTGTCCGCGTTGGCGCTTGATGCTAAATACATCAAACTCTTGCGCAAGCAGCCACGCAAAATCACTGCGATATGTAAAGTCACTCGCCTGCAAACGCTGATGCTCAAATACGCTCATCACCCAAATATCAGGGCTGTCATAAGCCTCTGAGGTATTATCAGTATAAAAACTATCAGAGATATTATGCATACAAACGCTGATAAATCGCCGGCGTGGTAAATGCGCCTGTCCTGTGTAGTAAATCCGCATTTATCGCCCAGCCACCACTATGCATCGGCTGAGCCAAAAAGGGCTGATGATGGTTAAAGGGCTGCGGGCGATGTGACGCTGGGGCTATCACTGCCTGTGCATCAGTAATAAACTGCGCGTTAAAGGGCTGCCCCTCATCCCTAAAGATATACTGTAACACCGCTATTTGTCCGCCCGCCGCTTGCGCCAATTGCGGAATGATTTGTTCAATAAAGGCAGCTTGCAACTGCGCTAAGCTTGCAACCTCCCACAAAAAAGCATGACCCAATTGCGCCTGTGCCCCTAAGCTTTGCATAATGCGCCCATTTAATCCTGCTAAAACTTTAGCCAAATCAATCTCGCTATCAGCAGACTCATTGACAGGATAAATGCTCGGTAATAATTCAGGGCGCGGTGGACAGTCCATAAAACGAAAGCGCCGCCGTAGCGCCATATCCAGCGGTGCTAGGGAATAATCTTGAGTGTTCATCGTGGCATAAATATCAACATTACTCGGCACACTAAAACAGCGCTGCGAATACGCCAAATGGACACTCATCGCATTAGGCATACCGGCGCGTTTATCCGGCTCAATCAAGCTTAATAACTCACCAAATACTCGCGACACATTAGCCCGATTCATCTCATCAATCAGCATCGCATAGCGCTGCTCTGGATGACGCGCCGCACGCTGACACAGCTGCACAAACGCGCCATCTTGGATATCGTAGTGCATTGCTCCAGCTTGCGCTGTAGCGGCTTGCCCTGATTGTTGCCCCGACGGCTGACTGTTATTTGCGCTACTGATTATCGGTCTGATACCCTCGACAAACTCCTCATAACCATACGCTTGATGAAAGCTAACCATACTAAAACGCTGATTGCTGATGCCCGATTGAGGCAGTTTTTGGCTAGACGCTGCCTGCTGAAACTCAAGCAATTGCTCTGATAAAGCACTCAATAACGGCACGCTTTCAGGCAAGATATACCACGCCCCGCCCTCATCTTTATCAAAATAGGATTGACTGGCACGGTTATCGCAGCTCACGGTTTGCGAGTTGGCAGCGCTATGGCGGCGCAGCTCTAACCATGCGGTATTACTTAGATTTTTATCACGGGCGTTTTGGGCAGCTTTGGCAATAAAAAACTCGTGAGTAATGATTTCAGGTACTTTTGCCAAATCTTGCTGCTGACCCTGTAAATCCAAAAAAATCAAACAAATCACCTCACGCCAGCTCAAAGGTTGCAATAACTGCGCGAGCAAATCCTCATAGCTGCTGACGCTCAAATCATCGGTATAGTGTTTGGCAAGTTGTAGCAGCTGATAGGTTTTGCCCGTACCTGCCACCCCTGTATAAATAATGTTTTTGGCTGTTTGCAGGTTTTGAGGGTCTGATAAAATCTGAGAGCTAGCAGAATGCTGCGAATGATAAAAGTTATGAGACATAATGCGCCTAGCGTGGATGCTTTATTTTTAATTTAGAATGTTGTTAATTTTAGAATGTTTTTAATTTAAAGGCTGTTTTGTGGACGTGCAGTCTGTGCTAATAACGACAGCGCCCTAAAAGTTAGTGCTATTATGACGGCAGATATTTTTTCACCGCCTATATATTAAGGACTATCCTATGTCAGGATTATTAAAAAAACTACCCATCAAAACAAAGCTGCCTATTTTAAGCAGTGATACGGCTACGAATATGGGCAGCAAAAGCGCTAGCGCCAAGAGCACACTCAAGCCGATGAATAATCAATTTAGCAAATTATTATCGGTGACTAAATATCTACCTGCCAACGCCCGCGCCAAGATTTTATCCAAAGCCTTTGGTAAAGTAGTGCCTTATGTCGGCACAACGGGCGTCTATTATGAAACCGTTGACCCCAATAAAGTGGTGGTCAGCCTCCATAATAACAAGTCCGTACAAAACCATATCGGCTCTATCCATGCCGTTGCCGTGACTTTACTTGCCGAGACTGCCACTGGTTTTATTTTGGGATTGAACTTGCCAACTGATAGAGTATTGCTGATTAAATCCTATTCGGTAAATTTTTATCGTCCACTCAAAAAAGGTCAAGTTGCCGCTATTGCGACGTTATCCGATGAGCAGCGTTTAGCCATTTTTGAGACGCCCAAAGGTGAGATGGTCATTCCTTGCGTGATTGATGACCGCGAATCTGATAGCGAGCGCGACCCCATTGTGGTTGAGATGACTTGGGCATGGGTGCCCAAATCAGAGCTGGCGGCGCGGCGCGAGGGCAACAAGCGTCAAGCAACTACTGACGAGACTATAGCAACTACTGAAACTGCAAAGGTGGCAGAATCACGCGCCCCAGCAGCCGACACTCCTAATCCTAATACCGAAAAATAAATAGCGGTTTATATTGTCAGATATCGGCAAATATATCTGCCACAACTATACCAATGACGCGTCCTCAAGTAGGGCGCTTTCTTTGGTGACCCGCAATACTTCCTCTAAGGTGGTGCGTCCGGCGATGACTTTATGTAGCCCATCGGCACGAATAGAAGGCGTTTTTTGCCGCGCATAAGCTTCTAAGTCATATTCTGCGGTATGACTATGAATCATCCGCCGTAAGCTATCATCCATAGGCACCACTTCATATATCGCCGTACGTCCTTTAAATCCCGATTGATTGCATTTATCGCAGCCGACCGCTTTTGGCAGTTTGATACGGGTGGGCGCTTGGATATGAATTTCAGTAAATAATTTGGCTTGTTCATTATCCGCCAGCTGCCAGCTATGGCAATGGCTACAAAGCGTGCGCACCAAACGCTGCGCCACCACCCCAATGAGTGATGAGGATAATAAAAACGGCTCAACGCCCATATCTTGTAGACGCGTTACCGCCCCAATGGCGGTATTGGTATGCAAAGTTGATAAGACCAAATGTCCGGTTAATGACGCTTGAACGGCAATTTCAGCAGTTTCTAAATCCCGAATTTCACCGACCATCACCACATCAGGGTCTTGACGCAGCATCGCCCGTAGACTTTTGGCAAAGGTCATATCGACTTTATTATTCACCTGAGTTTGTCCGATACCATCGAGCTGAAATTCAATCGGGTCTTCAGCGGTTAAGATATTACGCGTCTGGTCATTTAAATCCGTTAAAGCGGCATAAAGGGTGGTGGTTTTCCCTGAACCTGTGGGTCCTGTGACCAAAATAATGCCGTGTGGACGATGAATCAGGCGCTTAAGCTCAGCATAATCACTCTCCGCTAAACCCAAATACGTCATATTTAAGTGCCCTGCTTGCTTATCAAGCAGCCGCATCACCACGCGCTCACCGAAGCTTGAGGGCAGCGTTGATACCCGCACATCAACCTCACGCCCAGCGAGGCGCAGACTGATACGTCCATCTTGCGGCACCCGTTTTTCGGCGATATCGAGCTTTGCCATAACTTTGATACGCGAGACTAATAACGGGGCTAATTGGCGTTTGGGAGTGATGATTTCTTTGAGCTCACCATCGACCCGAAAACGTACCACGAGCCGCTTCTCAAAGGTCTCGATATGAATATCCGAGGCGCTCAAACGTATGGCTTCGGACAGCAGCGCATTAATCAGGCGAATGATGGGCGCATCGTCTTGACTGTCCATCAAATCCTCGGTTTCAGGCACGCTATCGGCTAGGCTATCGAGGTCAGGATGATCCTCAAGTCCTGCGGCAATATGCTGCGACTCGCCCGTATTACCGGCATAAGCGGCGTTCATGCGCTTCTCAAAATCATCGGCGCTGACACTCTCATACGTGGGCACGCTGCGCACACCATGTTGCTGCAAAAAGCGCACGGCTTCATTAATCGCTGATAATGGCGTGGCTTTGGTCAATAGCAAAGTGGGCGGTGTGCTCGGATCTATCGCGAGCACTATCAAGAGCTGATGACGTTTGGCAAAACTATAGGGCAGTTGCATCATAAAGACGACCTAATAAATGAGCGCACCCGCCAAAAAGTTTGTCAGTAAGCGCGGCTGCGTTTGTTATAATAACATTTTGTTTTGCTTAGAGCTTATTAAGCTGAGCGCTATCTTTATTTTTCTAGTGATTATTTAGCTTTAACATCTCTGATATCGACCTTATCTTTTATTGACTCTCGTTTATTAAAACCTCTACTCTTAAGATACCTACTAGGACGCCAAATATGTCAGCAGCCACTCCCATCCTGCCCTCTCAATCGGCATTAACCCATGATTTATTGCCCAACGATACTTTTACAGTCGGTAGCCGCACGTTTTCGTCACGGCTGCTGGTTGGTACGGGTAAATATAAAGATATGCAGGAGACTGGCACTGCGATTGCCGCTTCTGCGGCAGAAATCGTCACCGTTGCCATCCGCCGCACCAATATCGGTCAAAACCGTGATGAGCCTAATCTGCTGGATGTGATTTCACCTGATAAATATACCATACTGCCCAATACCGCCGGCTGCTTTGATGCCGAAACCGCAGTACGCACCTGTAAGCTTGCGCGTGAGCTGTTAGGCGGGCATAATTTGGTCAAGCTCGAAGTATTGGGCGATGAAAAAAGCCTATATCCTAATGTGATGGAAACCCTAAAAGCCGCCCAAGTGTTAGTCGATGATGGCTTTGAGGTGATGGTTTATACCTCAGATGACCCCATTGTCGCGCAAGAATTAGAGAGCATGGGCTGCGTGGCAATCATGCCACTGGGTAGTCTGATTGGCTCTGGTTTGGGTCTGCTCAATCGCCATACGCTCAGCCTCATTATCGAAAATGCTAACGTACCGGTGTTGGTCGATGCCGGCGTTGGTACCGCCTCTGACGCCGCTATCGCGATGGAGCTGGGCTGTGATGGCGTGCTGATGAACTCTGCCATTGCCAATGCGCAAAATCCTGTTTTGATGGCACAAGCGATGAAGCATGCGATTTGGGCAGGACGTGAAGCCTTTTTAGCAGGGCGGATGCCGATGCGCAAAATGGCAACCGCGAGCTCGCCACAGACCGGTTACTTTTTTCAATAGACTTTTGATGACCATCAAAAGTATGATGACTCTTTTATAAAAAACGAATCTTTTTATAAAAAATGAATCTTGCTGTAAAAAAGTAACTCTAACAGCTATGACCACCCTTTACATGGGCAGCTTTGTTGCCCACTGTTTATCGCCTTAAAAGGACTTATTATGCGGCTTCTGACAGCAGTTGATCAACTATTTTTACTTCTTGAGTCGCGTAAGCAGCCGATGCATGTTGGTGGCTTATTTTTATTCGAGTTACCCGAGAATGAACAAGGGATTGATAGTGACTTTGTTTATGAGTTGGTACAACAGATGCAAGACTCTGAAGTACCGCCCAATTTTCCCTTTAACCAAGTACTCGAAAATTTATTATTTTGGAAAGCCGATGAGGCGTTTCATATCGAGCATCACTTTCGCCATGTCGCGCTACCGCAGCCGGGGCGCATACGTGAGCTGCTGATGTATATCTCCAAAGAGCATAGCCGCCTGCTCGACCGTGCGATGCCATTATGGGAATGTCACGTCATCGAGGGCATTTTGCCTGAGACGCCCAATTGCCCTGAGCGCTTTGCCTTATATTTCAAGATTCATCACTCTTTGGTGGATGGTATTGCGGCGATGCGTTTGGTTGAAAAGTCGCTTTCACAATCACCGACCGAGCCGATTACTCTGCCCTTATGGTCATTGATGAGTCGCCATCGCACAAAAACGGATTCGTTATTGCCGCCTAGGCGCTCAGCCACTCGTATTATCAAAGAGCAGCTGTCTACAATTAAGCCGGTCTTTACCGAATTGTTTGATAACTTTAAGCATTATGGCGATGCAGATTACGTCGGTACGTTTGATGCGCCGATGAGTATTATCAATCAGCGTATCTCGGCATCAAGACGTATCGCCGCCCAATCTTATGATGTACAGCGCTTTCGTGATGTGGCGGCAGGGCTTGGGGTCAATATGAATGATGTGGTGCTCGCGGTGTGTTCCGGTACCATTCGCCGTTATTTATTGACGATAGATGCACTACCTAATAAGCCGCTGATTGCTTTTGTGCCGATGTCACTACGCCGCGATGACAGCTCATCGGGCAATCAAATCTCATTTTTGTTGGCAAATTTGGGCACCCATTTAGACAACCCTTTGCAGCGCATGCAACTGATTCATGACAGTATGAATAGTGGTAAACGCCGCTTTAGACGGATGAACCAAGCACAGGTCATCAACTATAGTGCCATCGCTTATGCGTGGGAGGGCATTAACGTTTTGACCGGTTTATTCCCCAAAAAGCAAGCCTTTAACTTGATTATCTCCAATGTCCCCGGCTCCAAAAAGCCGCTGTACTGGAATGGCGCCCCGCTAAAAGCCTTATATCCCGCCTCGATTATCGTTGATGGGCAAGCGCTCAATATCACTTATGCCACTTATTTGGATAAGCTGGAATTTTGTATTACCGCTTGTAGTAAACTGCTGCCGCATGTGCAAGATATGCTGACCTTGATGGAAGAAGAGCTGTGTGTGCTTGAGCGTATCAGCGAAGAAAAACGTTTAGGTTCGCAAGAATAAAGCAAAAACCCGCATAAAATAGCCCATAAAAAAAGCGGACTCTTTAACAGAATCCGCTTTTTTAGTTTGGATATAAAGCCTTTAAGCTGTTAATAAAACGAAGTGATTAAACCGCATCGCCCCAAATTGGCACGACCACTTGCATCAACGGTTTGAGCAATTTGATATTACAGGCAAAGATAGAGCCGCTGGTCATAGAGTTATGGTCGCCGGTATGGTCAACCACCACACCGCGCGCTTCGGTGACGATAAGCTCGCCTGCCGCGATATCCCAAGGCTTAATAGACATCTCAAAGTAACCATCAAAACGACCGGCTGCCACATAGCATAAATCAAGCGCTGCTGAACCTAGACGGCGAATTTGACCACCTGATTCACAGACCTTTTGTAAGCTCTCAAAATGCTGTTTGGCATAAGAAATCACTTCACCGTTGCGCTTGCGCTCAAGCGGATGACCGGTGGTAAATAAACCACCCTCAATCGTTTTGCGTTCGCTGACGTTGATACGGCGATTATTCAAACGCGCGCCTTTACCACGACTGGCTGAAAACATCTCATCACGTACCGGATCATAGACCACGCCATGTTGGGTCACGCCTTTATGCTGTACCGCAATCGACACACAAAACTGCGGCACCCCGTGAACAAAGTTCATGGTGCCATCTAAAGGGTCAATAATCCAGCACCACTCCGCATCTTCGCCGCGTCCCTCTTGCATCCCAAACTCTTCACCCAAATAAGAGTGGTTCGGATAGCTGGCTTTGAGCGTCTCTATGGTCAACTCTTCACTAAAGCGATCAATACGAGTGACTAAGCCATCAATACCTTTTGATTCTGTATCGAGCTCAACTTTGTGGCGGTTTTGATGCGCGTACAAAATCTCTTTACCAACTTTTTCGGCAGCACGCGCTGCGATGACGACCATGGGTTCCATAAATAACCTATCTTTAGTGTGGTGAATAATAGTGTGGTGAATAAAAGTGCGGTGAATAAAACAAAATAAAAGTAAGTCATTGCCAGTGCGACCAAGCGAAACTCTGCCAAAGTGGCGATGCAGTATTGCTCAAGTTGTAAAAAAATGGCACCTACGGCAAGCAGGCGTTACTTTTATCTTAGTTTTTTGTAAACTTCAATAATATAGTGCAAAAATATCTAATAAATGCTTACTAGAGACTTTATAAATCAGTCTTTTTGTTCATCAATAAAGCGATAAATCATGACAATAACTGGGTCAATTGCAACACCATCCCTGCCACATCTAGACCACAATCTGCCCATTGCTCGGCTTGTGAGCCATGTGCCAAAAAGCTGTCAGGAATGCCTATATTGGCAACAGCAGGGCGACTGGTTTTGAAGGCAGGCGAATGATTGAGCAGATATTCATTGACCGCGCTGCCCGCGCCGCCCATGATGACATGCTCCTCAACAGTGGCAATGTGGGTCACGCCTTGGGCAATTAACGTCTCTAGCATGTCGGTATCTAACGGCTTCACCCAGCGCATATTGACCACTTGTACTTGGCTGCCCGTTTGCGCCGCGACGGTTTCAGCCGCTTGTACGGCGGGTGCCACCATAGTGCCAAAGGCTAATATCGCCAGCTGACTTGCACCGTTACTAGCGTCTATCTCATGACCAAATACCGCCTCTATCTGCGCCTGCCCTATCTTGTACTGCTGAGCAGGACGCTCAATGACCGCGCCGGTACCTTCTCCACGAGGATAACGCACCGCACTACTGCCCTGATACTCATAACACGTATTAAGCAGCTGATAGCACTCGTTTTCGTCTTTGGGCGCGGCAATAATCATATTGGGCACGCAGCGCAAAAAGGCAAAATCAAATATCCCCGCATGGGTTGCGCCGTCTTCACCGACAAAACCCGCCCGATCTATCGCAAAAGTAACATCGAGATTTTGCAAGGCAATATCATGAATCAGCTGATCATAGCCGCGCTGCAAAAAGGTTGAGTATATAGCGACAATGGGTTTTACCCCTTGGGTTGCCATCCCGCCTGCCAAAGTCACCGCGTGCTGCTCCGCAATCGCCACATCAAAGAAGCGCTCTGGAAACTGCCGTGCAAAATCAAGCATCCCTGAGCCTTCTTCCATCGCAGGCGTAATGGCGAGCAGCTGATTATCAGTAGCGGCTTTATCACATAAAAACTGCCCAAAAACTTGCGCGTATTTTAACGCTGTCGGCACAGGAGCGCCATTGTTATTATCGTTCTGACTGCTATTGCTCTGAATGTTAAGATGTTGGCTTGCCTCATCGTTAGGCAGTTTGCTGATGGCATGATAGCCGACGGGATCCGCTTCGGCAGGCGCAAAGCCTTTACCTTTAGTGGTATAAATATGCACCAATACTGGACCGGATACTTGCTTCGCAAGGCTCAGTACTCGCAATAATTCAGGGATATTATGACCATTAAAGGGACCAAAATAAGTAAAACCAATCGCTTTAAATAAATTATCCTCAAGCTTGGGCACATCGCGCTGCTGACCATGACGCTTACGGCGATCAAAATCCTGCATATCGGGGCGCTGACATAAGATAGGCGCGCCCGTATCAGAGATATCCACCTGATAGCCTGACTCCCACAGCATCGCTAAATGCCGTGAAAAGCCACCGATTGAGCACGATATCGACATATCATTGTCATTTAAAATCACCAATAAATCAGCGTCTTGCTGTACCGCGTCATTCATCGCCTCAAACGCCATACCACCTGTCATCGCGCCATCGCCGATAATACAAGCCACCGTCTGCGCGCGACCCTGATGACGTAGCGCCAAACTCATGCCAAGCCCAGCTGAGATAGAGGTTGAAGAGTGTCCAACGCCAAAGGTATCATAGACCGACTCGGCGCGTTCAGGGAAAGCCGTCAAGCCTGATTTGGCACGAATGCTGCTCAGTTTATCGCGGCGACCGGTCAGAACTTTATGGGCGTAGGCTTGGTGACCGACGTCCCAAACAATCTGGTCAGCGGGCGCATCTAACAGATAATGCAGCGCAATGGTCAGCTCAATGACGCCCAAATTAGCCCCAAAATGTCCGCCGCTTTGACCCGCTGAATATAATAAAAACAGCCGCAGCTCGTCCGCTAAGGTGATTAACTGGCTACAGGAGAGGGCTTTTAGGTCCGATGGCGCATTGATAACATCCAGTAGCGGCGTACTCGGACGCAGCCGTGGAATCACGCTATAGGTCTGCTGCAAGCCGAATTCAGGCGCAGCAGTATCAGCCGCGGATGGCGCGGATGCTGACCAAGACTGTGAGGAATGAGGTGACTGCTGCATAAACCGTACTATACCTACCAATCTATTGATAAAGGATGAACAAGGCGTTACCTTATCATATCGTGAAATGCCATGATGGTACGGCACTATTATTATTTTGCTTTTATTATGGCGCTTTATATATACGCTGTATAAACAGATTATGCCCGATTATGGCGCATGAATATAAAGCATAAATGACGATACAGTAATCTTGGGGCAAAGACTTGTCACTGTGTCCGATAAAATAGTATGGCATAATAGCATTTTTTTTGGCGCATCGCTCCAATCATCACACTATAGTGTGTGAACTTTGTGTGTTTTATTATGATACGCCTCACAATTAACCGTACAGCGTAACATCTCGCCTTAATAATGTTAAAGTTATCAGCGTCATTTTGCCGCTAGCGGTTATCGCAAAAGCCCAAAGCTATCATCAGCCTCGTATCCTCCAGTCAATCAGCCAATGTAGGACAGTAATGTCATATCAATTTATTACCAGCGCGCAATTGCCCACTCGTCATGGCGAGTTTGATATTCATATGTTTGAAAATGGCGACGGTCAAGAGCATGTGATGCTCACCGTAGGTTTACCTGTGGTGGATAACAACGCCGCATCTGGCACGCCGGCAGCTGAAGGGCAAGCCGCGGATAAGCCCATACCGCTCGTTCGTATTCACTCTGAGTGCTTAACAGGGGATGCCTTTAGCTCCTTAAAATGCGACTGCGGCGCGCAACTCAATACCGCCATGCAAGCCATTCAACAAGCCGGCTGCGGCGCGATTTTATATCTGCGTCAAGAAGGGCGCGGTATTGGGCTGACCAATAAAATCCGCGCTTATGCCTTGCAAGACCAAGGGCATGATACCTTGGATGCCAATCTGATGCTAGGCTTCCCCGCTGATGCGCGTACTTATGAGATGTGCGGCGCGATGCTGGCCCACGTCGGTGTTGATGCCGTACGCCTTATCACCAATAACCCTGATAAAGTGGCGTACCTGAACGACCACGGTATCACTGTCGTTGAGCGCGTGCCTTTGGTGGTGGGTATGAATGAGATGAATGCTGATTATATGGCAACCAAACGTGACCGCATGGGGCATCTGCTCGATAAAGAGCTGAATACCGCGGCGCACTTTAATAAATAAATAGGCAGCCATAGCCCTGTAATACATCGTTTATCTATAACAAAAATAGAGCAGCAATGACGCCTATTGTAGCGCGTCACCACACCCACTATAACAAGTTGAGTTTGGTTATGAGTATTCCTGATATAAACCCTTCGATAACGGGCGCTAGCACCCCTTGCGAGCAAGATATCCTGCGCGTGCGTGAGTATTTAGTTGGCTTACAAGCACAAATTTGCCAAGCATTAGAGGCGCAAGAGCCTCCATCTGCCGGCGATAGCGCTGCCACCTTTGTGCCTGATGATTGGCAGCGTCCTGAAGGCGGCGGCGGACGCTCTTGTATCTTAGCAGATGGCGAGGTCATCGAAAAAGCGGGCGTCATGTTCAGTCACATTCATGTACATAATCTACCGGCGTCAGCGACAGCGCGGCATCCTGATATCGCAGGACGTAAAGCGCAAGCGATGGGCGTCTCACTGGTCGTCCATCCCAAAAACCCTAACGTGCCGACCAGCCATGCCAATGTGCGCCTGTTTGTCGCCGAAGCCGAAGGCGAAGACCCTATTTGGTGGTTCGGCGGTGGTTTTGATTTAACCCCATTTTATCCCGTACTGGCAGATTGCGTACACTGGCATCAAGTCTGTCATGACCTTTGCGCGCCGTTTGGCGAGGATATTTATCCTGATTTTAAACAGTGGTGCGATGAGTACTTCCACCTGCGTCACCGTGATGAGCAGCGCGGTATTGGCGGGCTGTTTTATGACGATGTCAACTTTGAGAGTCGCGGCTGGGACTTTGAGCGGTGCTTTGAGTTTATGCAAGCGGTGGGTCAAGGCTACCTTGATGCTATCTTACCGATTTTTGAGGCACGTAAAGAGACGCCCTACACCGAGGCACAGCGCGAGTTTCAGCTGTATCGCCGTGGGCGCTATGTCGAATATAATCTAGTATATGACCGTGGTACGCTGTTTGGGTTACAAAGTAATGGGCGCATTGAGTCGATTTTAGTCAGTATGCCACCCCTTGCCAGCTGGCATTATCGCTTTGAACCTGCCGAGGGCAGCGCTGAATTTGAGCTGACGGATTACTATTTAAAACCACGTGATTGGTTGACTTTGTAGCTTAGATTGGCATAATACCTACAAACTGGCAGACTATTTATTTTTTAATA
>DAIPIF010000034.1:0-13600 GCA_036770925.1 Psychrobacter sp. | reverse complement strand
ACTTAGTTGATGAGTACGTACAGCAGCAAGAAAAGCTGATTTGGATGTACAATGCATTTTTGGGATAATATAAATAAGCCAAATGGCATTGTTTAACACTTTATTTTAAACCCAAAAAAAAGCACCTAAATGTTTAGGTGCTTTTTTTATGGTTTAAAATAGAGTAGCCGATTTATTGCTCAATCCATTGACGCATTTTTGCGCGTTCATCAGCACTTGCATTCAGCCAGATTTGCATAAACTGATCAAGATTACTTTTAGAGGACGCGGCAACATTACTAGAGTTACTAGTATTATTAGAGTTAGCAGTCGGCACGACAGTATAAGTGCTGGTGGATACCGCGCCTGCATGTGGCGCTTGCGGGTTGCTCGTGGCAGGTGATTGACCTAATGCCGCTATTGCTCGCTGGTTTTGTATCTCAGCATCACCGCCGCCACCAAAGACACCGCCCAACGCTTTGCCTAAGCCTGAGAATAAGCCGCCACTATTACCAGCGACGCTTTGTTGACTGGCGATGATGGTATTGCCTTGCTGAACGGCTAATGTAGGCTTTTTAGCAAACTCTTTAGCCTCAGCGTACTTCTCTGGCTGATTGGGCATGGTTAAGCGGTAGGTTTGATTGTCCGCCATATCTGCCGCCACACTGATATTGCCAGAGCGTAAATAGTCATGCTCATCACGGCTGAGGTCATATAAACGGTCATATTTTGCGGTAATCACATGCGTGCCAGGCTCTAAAGTAAAGCTCTTAGTTGCGCCCTGAAAGATACTGGTGCTCAGCTCTTGACCATTAATAGCGGTCACCTTGATATGATCATCGACGACTAAAGTCACCGCGGCATGCGTCAGTATAGACATCGACCCTGCTGCTAATAACAAGCTGCTGATGGTCAGTTTTTTGAGCCGAGAGGCGGTATTTTTCATAAGGTGTCCTATAATAAGGTCAATGGTGGTGAGCATAAAAGTGGGGTACAAAAACAGTATAAAGGACTCAGGCGCTGAGTTTAAAGCTTTTTATTTATCATGTGACCCAACCTCTAAAAACAAATTTTAAAGCACGCGGCTAACCAGTAAGCTTTTAAAAATCAAGCGGTATCGTCTGATTATCAGCGTTTTCTGCCTGATGCTCCATCTGTGCTTCTTGAGTAATATCAGCAAGCTCTGCTGCTAGGGTCTGCTCATCAATCGTGCGCAGCGCATCGGCAATGACTGCCTTAGACAAATTACTACGATTCAAGTTAGAAAACATCGGCTGGATATAATTCAGTACATCCATCATTGCGCCAATACGATGCGGTCCTTCATTGAGCAAATGATCGATAATACGCTCATCAAACTGCCAACCACGACGCCGCAAAATAGACTGTGATAAGGCTTGGCGGTCAGCAAAATCATGCCCGTTAGGGACTTTAAATGTCGGTGCTTGGGTTAGGCGGCTTAACAAGTCTGTCAGCTGAAAAGGCAGTTCGTTGGCAGGTTTATTGGCTGCAAAAAGCAGCTGTCGTTGTCCTTCACGGCTACGATTAATCAGATGAAATAAGGCTTCTTGCCACTCACTGCTACGCTCAAGCACTTCTAAATCATCAATAGCGATGACATCAAAATTCTCTAAAGACGATAGTACATTAACATCGGTATGAATCAGCTCATTCAGCGATAAGCAAATCGCTGAGCGATCCATTTCGATAAACGACTCACATATCGCCGATAATAGATGAGACTTGCCAGTCGCCGGACTGCCAAATAGATACAACTGCCCGATGAGTCCGACATGCAATTGCCGTACGGCATCAATAATCGACATCCAACCAGGACCTGAAAAGTCACTGAGACTCGCATCATGCTTGATGTCTAGATTAAGACTTAGCTGTGCTTGGGTCATGAATCCTCAACTCGGTTCGCGTAGCGCAATAGGTAATAGAGAGTCTCAATAAAACGCTGAGCCTATCTGTTTTCCCTGTCTTGACGATTACAGGTGACTAAAACTGCGTTACATAAATTTGGGATAGCGATATACATCGCGCCTATATATACCATAGATACAAAATGACTGACAAGTCTTTTAGGCTTTTAAACTCACGAGCAGACACTTCTCAGTCATTAGCCCAGATTATAGCAGTCCCAAGGTATTTTTGTTTGCAGATGCCTGTCAGTTAAAACGTTTGCTTTTATAAGATTGTATTTTAGGATGCTTATTTTTTCTCAAACAGCTCTAGCTGTTTGCGACCTTTATATAAGTCAGTGGTTCGATAATAATCGTATAAATGATGGAATAACACATTAATAACGGCTGAGACGGGCAGCGCAATCAGCATACCGACAAATCCAAGTAAGCTTGCCCCTGCCAATACCGCAAAGATAACCCATAAAGGTGATAGACCAATTTTATCACCCAGTAATAAGGGCTGCAGCACATAACCTTCTGCCGCTTGTCCGATTAAAAATGCGCCCACTATTAAGGATAGGTAGGTCCAGTTTAGCCCAAATTGAAATAAAGCGGCGGTAATAGCGGCAATAAACCCCAGACCAAAACCCAAATAAGGCACAAAGCTGGCAATGCCGGCGCCCATACCGATAATTAAACCGAGCTCAAGACCGATAAGCTGTAACTGAACAGCATAAATAATACCCAATAATACCATGACCAATAACTGACCTTTAATAAACGCCATCAAAGCGCGGTCGCACTCTTTAGCAATCAAAATAACCTTTTTACTATAAGCCGCAGGAATGGACATCTTCCAAGCTTGCAAGCGCTTGTCCCAGTTGAATAAGAAGTAAAAGGTCAAAATAGGTACTAATACAATCAGCCCTGCACTATTAATAAAGTTCATGCTAGAGACTAGGATTTGACTCATTAAACTGCTGGCATCAGAAAATCTATAATGCGTTTGCATATACTCAACTAGGGTATCCGAGAGACCTTTTGCCTCAAGCTCTGGCAAGCGAATACGCCCATGACTCAAAATCCAGTCACGCGCCACGTCATTATACCAACTTAAAATCTTTGGTAGATAATCCCAAGCCGCTTGCAACTGATACCATAAGGTGGGCACCAACCACCACAGCAGCAACACCATGCCCAAGGTAATAGTGGCATACACTACAATAATGGCTATCCAGCGCTTAATGTACTTTGATAAGCGTTTGACCAGCGGATTAAATAAATACGCCAGTACAAAAGCGATGACAAAGGGAATAATGACGGGCATCATCAAATGTAGCAATATAAGCGCTAATACTAATGCGCTGACAAGGAATAAACGCCGAAAAAAAGGGTCGATGGCTTGGTGCTTCATGACAGGACAGTCCTACAAGTGAGCTAATCAGGGATACAGGCGCTAAAGGCTTCATTATCGCAGAGTCCATTAAAAAAGCAGTGATTTTTTGTGTATTTGACTCTATTTTATCGTTATCCACTATCGGATAGCCGCTATTTTATAAATAGTCGCAAGTTGCTTTGCGGGTATGGGCTATTTTTGGGTATAATGCGCGCACTATTATTAATTTATACTTTTCTACTACCTATACCAATTGTGAGATGATCATGAGTGACAAGCCTTCTTTAAGCTACAAAGATGCCGGCGTTGATATTGATGCCGGCGATGCCTTGGTTCAGCGTATCAAGTCAGTGGCAAAAGCCACGACGCGACCTGAAGTTGTGGGTGGGCTTGGCGGCTTTGGAGCGCTTTGCCGTATCCCAACTGGTTACACTTCGCCGTTATTAGTCTCTGGTACGGATGGCGTGGGCACTAAGCTCAAATTGGCATTGCAATTAAATCGCCATGACACTATCGGTATCGACTTGGTGGCAATGTGCGTCAATGACTTGCTAGTATGCGGCGCTGAGCCGTTATTTTTCTTAGATTATTATGCCACAGGCAAGCTTGATGTGGATGTCGCGGCGACAGTGGTCAGTGGTATCGGTGACGGTTGCCTACTGGCTAATTGTGCGCTTATCGGTGGCGAGACTGCTGAGATGCCCGGTATGTATCACAATGACGATTATGACTTGGCTGGATTTTGTGTCGGGGTGGTCGAAGAAGCAGAAGTTATCACTGGCGAAAATGTCAGCGAGGGCGATGTGCTGATTGCGCTTGCTTCAAGTGGCGCGCACTCTAATGGCTACTCTTTAGTTCGTAAAGTCATCGAAGTCAGCGGTATCGATGTCACCACGAGCGATGAGCAATTAGATGGTCAGTCCATTCAGGACGCGCTGATGGCACCGACGCGTATCTATGTTAAAGCCATTAAAGCCTTGCAAGACACTTTGGGCAATTCAGCGCTACACGCTATGTCGCATATCACTGGTGGCGGTCTCACGGATAACCTGCCACGCGTATTACCAGATGATTTAGCCGCAAGCATCGATACCGCAAGCTGGCAGTTCTCCGAGCTCTTTACTTGGCTGCAAACTCAGGGCAATATCAGCCAAAGCGAGATGTACCGCACCTTTAACTGCGGCGTTGGCTTTGTGATTGTACTGCCAAAAGATAAAGCAGAAGCCGCGATTAAAACATTAAACGAGGCTGGCGAAACGGCGTGGCAAATTGGTGAGATGGTCAAGCGTGGCACCGATAATAATGCAGATGCTGTGGTGTACCGCTAATGGCAGATGCTGCTGAGAAAAATGCGCCTAACACCCAAGCCGATAAACCATTACGCCTTGCGGTATTGGTATCAGGTAGTGGCAGTAATTTACAAGTGTTGATAGACGCCATGCAAGCGGGCGCTTTGCCTATCGAGATGGTCGGTGTCATCAGCAACCGTGAAGACGCTTATGCCATCACCCGTGCCAATGACGCGGCTATTCCAGTCGCCATACTATCGCATACTGACAGCGGCAAACGCATGGGGATTAAGACTTTTGAGACTCATGCCAGCGCTCAATTAGCAGAGTGGCAGCCAGACTTAGTGGTCTTGGCAGGCTTTATGCGTGTATTGAGTGCAGACTTCATTGCTAGCGTATCGGCACCGATGATTAATCTGCATCCCTCGCTGCTGCCTGCTTATAAAGGTCTTGACACCCATCAGCGCGCCATACAAGCGGGTGAGCGTCAGCATGGCTGTAGTATTCATCGGGTGACTGCCGAGCTTGATGCTGGCGCAGTTTTGACCCAAGCAGTGCTCGCCGTCAATCAAAAAGATACGGCAGATAGCTTGCAAAAACGGGTACAACAGTGCGAGCATCAATTGCTACCGTGGACGATTTTATTAATCGCTAAGCAGGTATTAAAGATGAATCCACTCACGACTCAAAGCAATGATACGCCGTCCACCTACTTACCTACTTTGCCTTTGCAGCTTTGGTTAAATCCTTGATATTTAAAGATAACTGATATTGTAAAAATATAAACGCCCCGCTGCTAAGTAATGGGGCGTTTTTATTTATAAATAATAATGTAATAAAAAACCAGCACAATGGCTGGTTTAGGATATTTTATGGCTCGTTAAAGATATCTTATAGCTGATAAGTAGCCTCAAAACAGATGATTAATCACCGGAATATCTTGCTCTTGACCTTCTTCATCGGCAACCACTTGCCTTGCGACATGCATAATCAGATGACGCAGCCAGCGATGAGCAGGATGATGCTGTAATAAAGGCGACCACGCCATCGTCAGCTCAAACTCTGGAATAAAAAACGGCGGCTCTTTCATAAGGATACTGTCATTATTCGCCTGCATCCGTGCCACTCGCGTGGGCAAAGTTGCAATCAGATCCTTATTGGCAGCCAGCATCGCCGGCATCTGATAATGGCGGGTAAAAACACTGATTTGCCGTTTTTGACCCAAACGCTGCAACGCTTGGTCGATGGAGCCCAAACCGCCGGATTTTTCGGGATTGACCCCAAAGCCTACGCCCATGCCCGTTTTGGAGACCCAAACGTGCTGACCTTTTAGGTAGTTTTTTAGATTAAAGCGGTTGGCATAGGGGCTTTCTGCGGATAATAAACAACTGAAGGTATCGCGCCATACCAGCACTTGATGGAAGCTTTGTGGTATCTCATTAAAACGGTTAATCGCTAAATCCACCCGCCCCTGCTCCATATCGCGGTAAGACACATCGGAGGGCGTCAAGAAATCCAAAATCACGTTGGGCGCCTCGGAGCGTAGCGCTTTGACCAGCTTGGGCACTAAGGTTGCCTCGGCATAATCAGAGGTCATAATCCGAAACACCCGCGAGGTGCTATACGGACGGAATTCCGTACGCGGTTCAAGCACTTGGGTCAAATCTGCCAAGATTTCTCGGATACGCGGCTGTAACTCGAGCGCGCGCTCCGTTGGCGTCATGCCCTCAGATGAGCGCACCAGTAACGGGTCATTAAATAGCTTACGCAGGCGCCGCAAAATATTACTCATAGCGGGCTGGGTAATTCCTAGCTGTTCGGCAGCACGTGTGACGTTTTTTTCTCGAAGTAATACATCTAAATGTACCAATAAATTTAAATCAACCCGTTGCAAATTCATAACTCTGTCTCTTTGCCTTAGAATAAACGCCACTTTTACTACAAAATCACAATATATTATCATTAAGTCTTTGTTTGTATTATACTATAACTTATAAAAATACCAAACATAACAATCATAAATTAGATAAATTCTAGTAAGGTCGCTATAGTGAGCACTGCAACCGGCTCAGCACGAGTATATAAATATGTCGTCTGTAAGCCAAGGATATGCAATAGACCAGCGTCTTAATCTTTGATGCTGTGATAGACTATTGTAACATTTCTTATGGATAAATTGATAAGTAGTGACACTATCTTAAAATAAACGCTTAAGATAAATGCGGTCTACTCGCACATCACCATATCCCGCTAATTGTCACTAACTTATAAAACAATAGAGTGTAAGCAATCATTTCTAAAGCAGCTATTGGGTATAAACATTAAGAAAAAGTAGCTATAGTTTGCACGCTACTCAATAAATTCAGCCAAAATATCTTATATAACACTTGCCGCGACCGTATTTGGTCACTAAGTGATAAACGTATCAACCTGATTATCCGCTATTTTTTGTGCGTTAATTTTCAATACACCACCAAGGAGAAGTCTAGATGTCAACTTATACATCTGCATTAGAACTAGTACGTGAGCTAAAGCAAAAACATGGCAATTGGCAGAACATTAGCGAAAATGATGCGGCACGTATGATGGTGCAAAACCGCTTCAAAACCGGTTTGGATATTGCAAAATACACAGCAGACATCATGCGCCAAGACATGGAAGACTATGACAACGACACGTCACAGTACACGCAGTCTTTAGGTGCTTGGCATGGTTTTGTTGCCCAGCAAACCATGTATGCGAAGAAAAAATACTTCGGTACAACCTCTAAAACTTACATCTACCTATCAGGTTGGATGGTTGCTGCATTGCGTTCAGAGTTCGGTCCCCTACCTGACCAATCTATGCATGAAAAAACGTCTGTGCCTAAGCTAATCGAAGAAATCTATACTTTCTTACGTCAAGCCGATGCTAAAGTATTAAACGATTACTTCCGTGAGCTAAACGCTGCTGAAGCTGCTGGTCAAGACACTACTGAAATTCAAGCCAAAATCGAAAACTTTGAAACGCACGTTGTGCCAATCATTGCTGATATCGATGCCGGTTTCGGTAACGAAGAAGCCACTTATTTGTTAACCAAACAAATGATTGAAGCGGGCGCTTGTGCTATTCAGGTAGAAAACCAAGTATCTGATGCCAAGCAATGTGGTCACCAAGCCGGTAAAGTTACCGTTCCACATGAAGACTTCATCTCAAAAATCAATGCGATTCGTTATGCATTCTTAGAGCTAGGCGTTGAAAACGGTATTATCGTTGCCCGTACTGACTCTGAAGGCGCATCACTGACCCAAAAAATCCCAGTATCTTATGAAAAAGGTGATTTAGCGTCTAAATACATCGACTTCATCGAAATGGAAGAAGTATCTCTTGAAGATGCTCTAGAAAACGATAGCTTGCTGAAGCATGACGGCAAATTGGTACGTCCAGTACGTCTACCAAACGGTCTATATCAGTTCCGTGAAGAAACCAACATTGACCGCGTTGTCCTTGACTGTGTCACTGCTTTAGAAAATGGTGCTGATTTACTATGGATCGAAACACCGACTCCAGACGTTGAACACATCAAAATGATGGTTGATCGTATTAAAGAGCAAGAGCCAAAAGCGAAGCTTGTTTATAACAACAGCCCATCGTTCAACTGGACGCTTAACTTCCGTAAGCAAATCATCGCTCAGTGGGAAGAAGAAGGCAAAGACATCTCTGCCTACAATAAAGATAACTTGATGAGTGCTGATTACGACGGTACTGAACTTGATGCTGCTGCTGATGAAGCTGCTAAAAACTTCCAAAAAGATGCGGCTCGTGAAGCAGGTGTATTCCATCACCTAATCACGCTACCAACGTATCACACTACGGCTCTTAGCGTACACGAATTGGCTAAAGGCTACTTCGGTGAAGAAGGTATGCTTGCTTATGCGGCTGGCGTACAACGTAAAGAAATCCGTGAAGGTATCGACTGTGTGAAGCACCAAGCAATGGCTGGTTCTGACCTTGGTGATGACCATAAAGAAATCTTCTCTGGTGAGAATGCTCTGAAAGCTGGTGGTGGTAAAAACACTATGGATCAGTTCAAATAAGCCATAGCCTATTAATAAAGGCGTTGAGTGTCAGTTTTTAAAGCATTAAGCCATTAATGACTGATACTCACTCGCATTATTAAGTTATAAAAAGTTAAGTTATAAAAAGTTAAGTATAAAAAGCCGCTCTACATCATGTAGGGCGGCTTTTTTATGGTGCTTCATTTATCACCGCTCATTTTATATGAAGTTGGCTCAAATCATCTTAAACAAGAGGGTCATCGTTTTTATCTTTTTCGTTTGGGATAACAGGCTCACGCTTTGTAGGTTTAGGGCGCGGTGGCTGTTTGGTAAATTTCAGATAAATTAATTTAATGATTCTATAAAACAGATAAAGAATACCCCCTAAAACTGCCAACCACCATAATTGTATTAAGCCCAGAATAGCTGACCGCAGCGTCTCCGCGCCTGCTTTAAAGGCTTCTTGTACTTGGGCGATAAAACTTGGGCGCTCGGCATCAATCAACCTCTCTATGTTTTGAGTGACTTCTTTATAGCTGATGTCAGGCTGAGTGAAGCTCAAATCTATCGTGCTATATTTGACCCTATCGGCAATCTCCATTTGCTGCAGCTGAGCGTATTGTTGTTGCTGCCGCGCGGCATAAGTAGCAGTAATGGCATCGACATTGCTGCCCTGATCCTTATCATTGTGACTACTTAAGCGCTCATGACTTAATTCTGCCGCCATATCTAAATTTAACTGCGCCGCTAATTGCTCACGATAAATGTCTAAGGTGACGTCTTGCGCTTTAAAGGACTGCGCATTTAAAAACGCCACTTGCTGCTGCACTTGCTGCAAAAACTTATTAACATTAGCGCGTGGTAGGCGCACGCTCATAGTCGCTTGCCGATAATAGGTCATGAGCGTGATATTTTTATCACCTTGGATAAAGCTGCGGCTGTCACTGAGATGATTACTAATCTCACTCACTGCCACGTAGCCCCCTTGCTGTTGGGTCAAACTTTCGATAGCGTGACTGCTTTTGACTACGTCCTCGACTTTGAAGTCAGCACTGGCGGTTATAAGCAGCTCTTTACCTTTAATTTGAATATCTGCCACTGGGCTACCGAGGCTTTGCTCACTATGACCGGATAAATTATCAATGCTTAATGTATTGGATGCCGCGTCTGTAGCTGTCTCTGCCGATTCTGACATAATACCCTCGGCGCTAACCTCTTCAGAGGCGGACGGCACAGACTCCATATCCGCACTACTCTCATCATAGTGCGAGCCATCACTACAGGCACTGATGAGCAAGCTGCTAAACGCTAAACTGATAAAGACTTTAGAGCAGCGTAAGCGCTTATAGCGGGGCGATGATGGATAAACTAAGCAGTCATACGCTGCGGCTGGCAGTGTCGGGTATTTTTCCAATGAGTTTTTTGGCATCTGATTATCCATTCAGCTTAGGCAGTTATCAATAATAATAACTGATTATCGCTCGCTTAAGATAAAATTTATTCTATTAACCCATCTTAATATTAATTTTCTAAAGCTGTAATTTTCACTTGTCATTAATAGCGCGCTCTCATACGATGGGTATAACCGATTGATAATTCATAATGAATAAAATATAAGGATATCCCATGCAAGAAATAGAATTAACATTTTTGGTGCCGCAAGCACGCCTAAAAGGGCTGATGCGCCAAGCCAAAGTCAAATCCTCACAACAGATACCTTTAGCCGCCCACTACTATGACACGCCCAAGCAGAGCTTAGCGCAAGCGGGCATTGGCTTGCGTATTCGTAAAGAAGGTGATGATTGGGTACAAACCATTAAAGCCTATGGTGATGGTATCGCCGCCCGCCTTGAGCATAATGCGCTGCTGGATAATGCGCGAGTGCAAACGATGCTTGATGCAGGTACTTTGATGCCTGATTTGAGTATTTATGCCGATACCTCCATTGAGCCGGTACTGGCTGATTTTAATCTCAAAAAGCTGAGCAAAAAGCTCACGTGCCTGTATGTGACTGATGTGCAGCGTACCTCTCGTTTACTCACAGAAAATAAAAAGGCGACAGCGTCCGAAGATGGCGCGCAAAATAATAGTATTGAAGTCGCTTATGATTATGGCAAAATTATCCACGGCAATGATGCAGAGCGCACGCAGCCTATTCAAGAGATTGAGTTTGAGCTGATATCAGGTGAGCTGGGGTTTTTATTTAGCACGGTCAAAACATGGTGCAAGCGCTATAAGCTGTGCCTATCTACCGTGACCAAAGCAGAGCGCGGCGGCTTATTGATTAATGAGCAGGAGTATAGCCCCGCTGTCAGTGCCAACCTTGAGGCGCTCGATATCAGCCCAGACACTAGCCTGCCTGCCTTTGTGCGCGCGGCGGTGCATCATTGTCTGCTGCAAATACTGCCCAATAGCAGCGCTATTATAGAGGGCAGCCAAAACGATGCCCATATTTTGCAATTGTATATCGGTATTCAGCGTTTGCAACTAGTGCTCAATACCTTTAAAAAGTTTTCAGAGCAGCTCAATCCTGAATGGCTACCGATACTTGCACAGACCGAGAGGCTACTTAGTGACTATCGCACGCACACGCATTTAGTGCAGACTATTCAGCCGCAGCTAGAGCTGCAAGGCGCGGCGCATATTGACTGGACAACCCAACTACAAGCTGTCGAAGTCACCGCAAATGATGCGGTACGTGCCAATGATTTTCAGCTTACGTTACTGGAGCTGATAGCCTTTACCATGAGTGATGCCAGTGGCGAGCCGCAAGCGGATAAATTGGCAGCCGATAAAATTGCAAAAATCTTATCCAAAAAGCATGGTAAATTGCTCAAAGCCTTAAGTCATTTGGATGATTTAGAGGCGACAGATGCTAGTGATAATAAAGATACTGATACTGATAATAAAGACGCTGCCACAGCGCTGCATAAAGTACGCGGTCATCTCACAGACTTACGCTATCTAAGTGAGTTTACCGCGCCATTATATGACCAAAAGGGCAGTAAAAAGAAAGCGGGGCGCTTACTCAAATGCCTATCCAAAGCCCAAAACACCCTAGGGCGTTATTTGGATAATGGTCAATATCAGCAGTATTATCAGCAACAAGCCGCCAGCGATACCAACGCGCTTTTTGGGGCAGGATGGTTTGGCGCTTTAGTGGTCACGGATAAAAAACGTTGCCAAAAACGCTTGGCTAAAATACCAGACACCGCTACTTTTTGGTAAGCACTGATTAGTAAGTTCTGATTAGTAAGCATTGAAGTCGCTAAAAACCCCTCTAAAAAGATAGTGGCGCTTAGATACTAAGCGCTCTCAAGTACTATGATTCTCAAGTACTACGAATATCAAGTACTACGACTCTCAAACCGCTATCTTTTTAGGACATATCATGCAGCCACGATATCCACTGGGGTGCCTTCTGTGACTTGCGCAAACAGCTCAATAATATCAGCATTACGCATACGCACGCAGCCATGCGAGAGGGGCTCTGCCATCGACTCATTATCAGGGGTGCCGTGAATATAAATATAACGCTGATAGGTATCACAGCCGCCATGCGTGTTACTGCCTTTATTAACCCCCTCCTCTAAACCTTGCAGCCACATAATACGGGTCAATATCCAATCACGCGTAGGATGCTGCGCGCCAAAATCTGTACTGTATATCTCGCCGGTGGGCACTCGTCCAATAAATACCGTATTCATCGGTGCCTTATCGCCGATTTTTTGGGCAATACGATGCGCGCCTAATGGGGTGCAGCCACTGTCTTGGCGGCTACCGATACCGTTTTTGGCAGTGGATATCCCATATTGGCAAACTGGTTTATCTTGTTTTAATAACGTCAGCGTTTGCTGAGCAATATTAATAATAATTTGCGTATCAGGCGGGTTGTTTTTTATCATAATGAGCATCTCCATTTATTATGTGCAAAGCGTCAGGCGTTATCTGCTAAGAAGTTAGGATTTATAATTTTCAGGGATTGTATCAAGATTGCGGGCATCGTAATATAGAGCTACATTTTTTGATGCTAGCAGATTATGACGACTATTTCACCGACGCGCGTGTCGATGTATGATTTTTTGTATCAAGATACGCAGCCGCTGGTGTCATTATTAGCCGACACCGCCCAGCTGTCATTGCCGCAGACGCGCATTGCACTCACTGCCAGCTTGCAGGCTATCGTGGCTGCCTTGCTATCTTATCAGCAGCAGCATCAAGGGCAAGCGGTACACAAAAAACTATTCACTCGCGGGGCTATCAAAGAGCTACGCCAGTATAATTCGATGAATTTTGCCACGCTTAAGAGTATTTTATATTATCGCAATGAGGTGGGCGCTGCCGTATTTGGCGATAATGCGCGGGTGCTTAAGGCAAGCGAGTATATTGCCACGCAAGTGCATACTAGCGCTGCCCAAATACAAATACTGCTGAGCGCCTTGTGTGTGGTGGTTTTGCGTGAGCTGGCGATAGTGGCAGATTATGGCAAGTTGGATCATGATGAGCTGGATAAATGGTTTGCGCTACAGCCGCAGTTTTTAGCCGCCGCACGTTTTAAAAATCAGAATACAGAGGATGCAGCACTCAATCAGCCGCACCTCATTGCTGAGCAGACAGAAACCGCACTACCCGCCGATAGTAGTGTGACGCCGCCGCCTTTTGATGCTTACTGGTATGAGCTGACCCGCTTTAAGCCTGAGCAAGTCGCCCCTGTGCAAGATATGCAGCTTGCCACTCCCAACTATCTCAAAGCCATTGGGCGCTCACCGGATAATATTCAGCAAGGCGCTCACAACGATATCTTGGTATTTGCGATGATGCCAAATATCGCCCTACCGCATCAGCGCTGGCTCTTGCAACTGGCTAAAATAGCCGATATTTACCTGAGCCGTAATCGATTACGCATAAATTCTGAACCTGATAAGCCGCCTACTGCGCCACTGGTAAGCTTGGGTCTTATCGGTAGTCATGATGAGCGTACGCCAACGACTA
>DAIPIF010000033.1:0-13813 GCA_036770925.1 Psychrobacter sp. | reverse complement strand
TGCCAATAAAGTCATCCGTGATTTAAACTTAAATGTCATCACCTATATTCCTAAGCAAACGGCTGCCCATCGTGACGCCACCATGAATGGCATCCCAGGCATTGATAATCCGCAGCATGATGAATTCACTGAGCAAGTCAAACTTGAGCCATTTCGCCGTGCGCTAGATGAGCTAAAACCTGACGTTTGGTTTAATGCCATTCGCAAAGACCAAACCGAATTCCGCCAAGGTCTTGATGTACTCAGCTTATCAAAAGACGGCGTGCTAAAAGTAGCGCCTTTATTTGAAAAAACGGATGCAGATTTAGACGTGTATCTTCAAGAGCATAACTTGCCAAATGAGTTTGATTACTTTGACCCAACCAAAGTAGAAGAGCACCGTGAGTGTGGATTGCATACCCAGCTTTAGTGCACCGCGCTTATCTCTAAAAGCCCCTAGCCTTAGTAAAGTTAGGGGCTTTTTTAGTTTATATCGCTTAGCGATAAGAGATAATTCTGTAACCTTATCATTCTTAAGATAGTCATTGGTTTATATTTATACTATATTGTCTGGACAATAAATGCACAGCGGCAGACCCAAAATAAGCAGAACACATCAGTTCACAGTAATAGCGGCAGATAAAAAGCTATAATGGCACAATACGTGTCGATAACCCATTTATCACCCCTCAACCTTACTATAAAAAAGGATGCTTTTATGGTTGCTACCAAACGCTCTGCCGTCTCTAAACTGATGACTAATGACACCCTACAGCATATGAGCTATTTAGCCATTGCCAAAACTCGTGCCAAAGTGCTCAAAGCATTCTCCTTGGTGATGCCTATTCCCAGACCTTTATTATTTGTTGGTGCAGCGTCTTGTGATGAGCTGTGCGACATGATGATTCATGAAGGCGCGACCACTGTCTTTATCGTCACTGATGCCGTGCTCAATAAACTGGGCGTACCTGCAAAAGTGACTGCTTATCTGGATAAAAACAACATCAGCTATCATGTTTATGATGGTATCACTCCAGATCCGACTTTTACCGTGGTTGAAGAAGGATTAAGTCGCTCTATCGCGGCAGGCTGCGATGCGGTTTTGGCTATTGGCGGCGGCTCTGTGATTGATGCGGCAAAGATTATCGCTATGGCACAAGGCAATAACTGTCAACCCAAGCAGCTGATCGGACTGCTAAAAGCGCGCAAGCCTTGCCTGCCCTTATATTGCATCCCTACGACCGCAGGTACAGGGTCCGAGGCCACGTTGGGTGCGGTGGTCTCTAATGATAAAACCCATCAAAAAGAGATCTCTATTGATCCCAAAATGATACCGCTGGCTGCTGCTATTGACCCCACCATTATGCAAGGCATGCCCGCGCACATTACCGCTGATACCGGTATCGATGTGCTCACCCATGCGTTAGAGGCGTGGATGAGTGTCAATGCGGGCGCAGAAACCGATTATTATGCCGCCACTGCCGCCAAAACAGTGATGCAGTATTTGCCAATCGCTTATAACAATGGCGCGGACTTAAAAGCCCGTGAGGAGATGGGCATCGCCGCGCACTATGGCGGTATCGCCTTTAATAAAGCCGGTTTGGGCTATGTGCACGCTATCGCGCACCAATTGGGCGCTCATTATGGCATTCCTCATGGTCGCGCTAACGCCATCGTCCTGCCATATGTACTGGAGGTCAACCGTCACGCTTGCGAGGCAAGACTGGCAGTACTGGCTAAAAAAATCGGGGTTATCAAAACGGGTCAAGTCGGTGCCAGTGATAGCGAGCTTGCCGATTACCTGATTACCCAAGTGCGCGCACTGATTCAATCGGTCGGTATTGACCCCACCGTAAAAGGTATGCAAGAGAGCGACTTTAATGACATTGCCAAAGCGGCAGCAAAAGAAGTCAGCGATACTTATGCGGTGCCGACTTACTTAAATGCCGCAGAGATTAAAGAGATTTTAAAGCAAATTAAAACCGCCAGTGAAGACAATAATAACGACAAGGTAGCATAATTTTTTTGATGCTATTTTTATAAAGCGCGGGTTGCCAGTTAGGCAGCCCGCGCTTTTTTAATCTCCCCCTTGCTATTCCTTTAGCTGTCAAAAACCACTGCTGTTATGACAAAACTAACTATACTAATGCCAATATGCTAGGCGCGCGCCGGCGCGTGAGCATTCATAATAGCAGCATACTTTAAATTGACTGATTGCTACTCTTATGAATACTTTTCCGCTATTTTTTAAATTAGATAACCATAAAATCCTCATTGTCGGTGGTGGCGATGTCGCACTACGAAAAGCTGATTTGCTGCGCCGTGCAGGGGCTAGCATTACCATCGTTGCCCCCGATATCTGTGCTGAGCTACAAGCGTTATTGCAGGGTGATAAGCATCAGCTTATTTTTGCAGAATATAACAAAACCTATATGACGGGCGCGCGCGTTATCATTGCAGGCACCGATAATGAGGCACTCAACCATCAAATACATGCCGATGCTACCGCGCTTAATATCCCAGTCAACGTGGTCGATACGCCGCATTTATGCGACTTTATTTTCCCTGCTATCGTTGAGCGCAATCCGATTGTCATCGGCATCTCATCGAATGGCAAAGCACCCGTACTGGCGCGTCTATTGCGCGCACGGCTTGAGACCCTTATCCCGCAAGGCTATGGCACATTAGCAAAGCTGGCGGGCGACTTTCGTAGTGAAGTCAAAAGCAAAATCCCCACGCTTACCGGTCGTCGGCAGTTTTGGGAGCGCGCCTTTGAAGGTGAGGTCAGCGCGCTGATGTTTGCAGGTAATGAAAAAGCAGCGGCGGCGCAATTACAAGCCGATTTAGATAACACCGCCGCGCTTATCACGCAACAAAACGCGCCAAAAGACAGCGCCATACAATCCCAGACCACCATAACCAACCCTGTTGGTGAGGTCTATATCGTGGGCGCAGGACCTGGTGACCCAGAATTATTAACCTTTAAAGCACTGCGCCTGATGCAGCAAGCCGATATCGTCTTTTATGACGCCTTGGTCTCGCCGCAAGTATTAGACTTATGTCGCCGTGATGCGGACAAAGTATATGTCGGTAAAAAGCGTAATAATCATGCGGTCGCGCAATTGGGCATCAATGAGCTTTTAGTGAATGAGGCAAAAAAGGGACGCCGCGTGGTACGTCTAAAAGGTGGCGATCCGTTTATCTTTGGGCGCGGCGGTGAGGAGATTGAGAGCTTGCGTGCGCATGATATTCCTTATCAAGTGGTGCCCGGCATTACCGCTGCCAATGCGGCAGCAAGCTATGCAGGGATTCCTCTCACCCACCGTGACCACGCGCAATCGGTGCGTTTTGTTACGGGATTCTTAAAGGCGGGCGCGCCCAATGAGAAGTTTGAGAATTTGCTTGATACCGATGAAACGGTGGTGTTTTATATGGGCTTGCATTCGCTGACACGGTTAACCCAAGGATTGATGGATGCCGGACGCTGTGCTAACACCCCTATCGCCATTATCTCCAACGCCAGTATGCCCAATCAGCAAGTATTAACAGGGACGCTTGCTGATATCGCAACCAAACAAGAAAAAGCGCAACTGCCCACCCCTGCGCTACTTATTATGGGCGAGGTGGTTCGCTTGCATCATGATTTGGCGTGGTACAATAAGCATAATAACGACAGCAGCCAGACCGCAAGTAATTGGTTGCGCGGCGGTACGGCGGCGACCCCAAAAGACGATTTAGCCGCTGCGACGCGCCAGCAAGCGCATGCGTTGTCGATGATTACTACGCTAGCAGAGGCAAAAATCTCCGCATAAGCAGCAATAAGTTAGATGTGCGACTGAGATAAATACAGAGCTATTGCTTGCAATACTGGCAAGGGTTTTTGGCTTGATAAACGCTAACTCAGCAAACCGCGCCAATTCTTGCTAGAATAAACGCCTTCTATTGACCCTCACTAAGTCTAACTATGTCCATACCAGCTCCCAACAAAATGCTACCTATTAAACCGCTCACTATCTTGCATACCTCCGATTGGCATTTGGGGCGCAGGCTGTATGGACGCATGCGTTATGATGAGTTCGAGGCGTTTTTGGCGTGGCTAAAAGAGACCATTAGCCTGCAAAAGGTAGATATACTGATTGTTGCGGGTGATATTTTTGATACCATGACCCCCAGTAATCGGGCGCAAGCCTTGTATTATGAGTTTTTAAGTCATGTCTCAAAATTATGCTGTCAACATATCGTTATCGTCGCCGGCAATCATGACTCCCCGACTTTTTTGGATGCGCCCAGTCAGGTATTAAAAGCCTTAAACGTCCATGTCATCGGCACCGCATGTGAAGACCTAACGGATGAAGTTTTGCTATTAGACGATACCGACGGCACGCCACTTTGCCTCATCGCCGCCGTGCCTTATTTGCGTGACCGTGATGTGCGCAGTAGTAGCGCTGGCGAGTCCGCGGATAGCAAAGATGCCAATGTCATCAAAGGTATTCGCGCCCATTATGAGGGTGTCGCCAGCATTGCCAAAGCCTATCAGGACTCACTCATAACAACCCATCAGCGCTTTATTCCTATCATCGCTACAGGGCATTTGTTTGCCGCCGGTAGTAAAATGACCGAAGATGACGGCGTGCGTGATTTATATGTGGGCAGTTTGGGTCAAATATCGGCTGACTTGTTCGATAAATGTTTTGATTACGTGGCGCTTGGGCATCTGCACGTCCCGCAGCGTGTGGGCGGCTGCGAGCATATTCGTTATTCAGGCTCGCCGATTGCCATGGGTTTTGGTGAAGCAAAGCAGCAAAAGCAAGTAGTGCTGATTCAATTTTCTGCTGAGCACGCGCACTATGATGAGCGCGCGTGGGATATGCAAATGAGCGCTGTGCCGATACCTTGCTTTCAAAGGTTAGCGCAAATATCAGGTGACCTAAAAACGATTGCAGAAACCATTAACTCTATTGATGCCACCGAATCCATCTGGCTTGAGGTTATTTATACGGGCGATGAGATGGTGAATGAGCTGCGTGAAGCGGTTGCAACACTGGTAGAGGGCTTACCTTTTGAGGTGTTAAAAATTAAAAACACCCGCACCTATAATAAAGTGCTTAATCAGCAACAAAGCACCGAAACTTTACAAGATTTAGATGAGAGTGAGGTTTTTGAGCGCTGTTTAACGCTCAATAACATACCCGACTTACAAAAAGATGCCTTACGCGATGCCTATCAGCACATCGTTTATAACCTCCGTCATCAAGATAAACGGGCAGAATAGATAAATATTACCCTATCTTTAACATCTCGTGAGCTTCTTCGTGACTTTCTACCTTTAAAACCATAAGACCAAACCATGCGACTCATTGAACTACGACTCAAAAATCTCAACTCTCTGAGAGGCGAATGGCATATCAATTTTGCCGATAGCGCCTTTACCAACGAGGGCATCTTTGCCATTACTGGGCAGACAGGCGCAGGCAAGACCACTATTTTGGATGCGATTTGCTTGGCATTATATGGCGAGACACCACGGATTAATAGCATCAGTAAAACCAGCAATGAGGTGATGACACGGCAAACCGCTGAGTGCTTCGCTGAAGTGGTGATTGATTTAAATGGCATTCAATACCGCTGCCGTTGGGGTCAGCGCCGCGCTTATAATAAACCTGACGGTAAG
This sequence comes from Psychrobacter sp., assembly GCA_036770925.1. Lineage (GTDB taxonomy): Bacteria > Pseudomonadota > Gammaproteobacteria > Pseudomonadales > Moraxellaceae > Psychrobacter. Next base: position 8,163 of record DAIPIF010000033.1, on the reverse strand, counting down.
TTGCAAGACGCCACTCATGAAGTCGCCAAAATAAACCTTGCTGAGGCGTCAAAAGGTGATGAGATTTTAGAGAGTAAACTCTCGCGCACCAAAGATAAAATTATTGAGCTGACGCGGATGGATTTTCAGCAGTTCACCCGCTCCATTTTACTGGCGCAAGGTGGTTTTTCGGCATTTTTAAAAGCCAAAGCTGATGAGCGCGCGGATATCTTAGAGAAAATAACCGGCACGGATATTTATGCCACTATCTCAACCCATGTCCATGAGAAAAAGCGCGCAGAAGAAGAGATTCTAAAACAGTTAGAGAGTGGCTTAAAGGGCTTAACCTTACTCAGCAGCGATGAAGAGCAGCAGATCAAAGCCACCTTAGACGCCCATAAATATGCCCAAAATGAACAGCAGCTGATTATAAATACCGTAAGTAGGCAGATACAGTGGCTCGATAAGCTCACCGAATTACAAGATACGTCGCAGCTGTATCAGAATCAGCTTAGCGCTGCTCATCAGGCTCAGCAGGACTTTATCCCTGATGCCACGCGCCTCAGATTTGCCAATAAAGCACTGGAGAATGACAGTCAATTTAATCAGCTTAGTCATAACCGTGACAGCGTCAAGCATTTGCAACATGAGCTGCAGGCGCTTAACCAGTGCTTACCTGAGCAGCAACACCGCCTAAAGCAAGCAGATACTGATTTAAAAACAGCCAATGAGCACGTAAAAAATGCTCACGATGAGCTACAAACCGCCTTGCCAAAAATCACCCAAGCCCGCAAGCTCGATAGCGATATCAATCAGCAAACCCATATTTTGGATGACCTTTGTCAAAGGCAACAAGCCTTGAGCACTAACACCCAGCGTCTGCGTGTCGATATCGAGACTCATAAAGACACCTTAATCCAAGCCAAGATAGCACTAGCAAGTATCGATGAAACGCTTGCAGCGGCGCATGAGCTAAATGATATCGATACGGATACCGCCAACTTTGATAATCATTGCAGCCGTTTAAAAACGCTACTACAAGACAATACCGTATTGGCAAACGATAAGATTAACCATGAGAATCAGAACCGGCAGTATCAAGCCAACCTTGATAAGTATCAGCAGCAACAAGACGCTAATAAAGCTTTGATTACCCAAAGCTATGACGCGTTAACCGCGGTGCAAAAACGGCAGACCGCCCTGACCCAAGCCCAGTCTTTGGCAGAGATGCGCGCTGAGCAAGAGCAGATTGACCCGCTTAATACTCAGATTGAACAACTGAGCTTTAAATTACAACAGCTGGATACGCAGGCTACGCAAAGTCGCAAAATAAAGGCTAGCCTGCCCGCTATTGATGAGGATTTAGCGGCACGCGCTAGCACAATCAGCAATAACGAATCAGCCCTTTTAGACGCTAAAGACAGACGTCAAGACAAGCAAAAACTGCTGGATGCAACGCAACAAGTCGCCCGCTTAGAGGATTATATTGCTCAGCTCAAAGACGGTAACCCCTGCCCGCTTTGCGGCGCGCTTGAACATCCTTATCGCGACCAGCATCCGCATTTGCAGTCAGACACCCAAACCAGTCACATCCGGCAGCAAATAGCTGATTTAGATATCACTATTAATGACTTAGAGCGCGCATTATCCAGTCATCGTATCCAGCAAGCCACCACACAGAACCAGCTTGCGCAGCTAAAAGAACAGCAAAACCAGCTCAACCTGCAGATAAAAACAGTAAGCGCGGATATCAGTCAGTGCATGCAGGCGCTTTTGCATAAAACTTATACGACTATTATTAGTAACATACTTGCGCCGCTGCAACAGACTAGCCAGCAATGGGCTAATGCAGACTCTGCTGAGTGTAGCCGAATAAAAGACGCGGGAGTACTGCTCAGTACCAGTAAAGACCAACTTACCGTGCATAAAGCAGCGCTAAAAACCACCTTAACTCAATATGAGGCGCTTAGTGACGAGGCTGCTAAAATCAGTAAAACGCTGGAGTCTTTGGCGCAAAATCAGTATAAGCTGGCAAGTCAGATAGGCGCGGTTGAGACTGACATTAAGATTGGCATGTCGGCGATAGACAGCCTCAACACTAAAATGAGCGCTAACTTTGCTGAATTGACAGCCCTGAAAGAGGCTATCTTATCCTTGATATATAAGTACGTAGCTGACACATTCATCAAATTTGAGCCACAAGCAGATTTAAATATTTTATCCTCACTGCAACCCTTAATAGACAGCATTGATAAACAAGCTACCCTCAACGAGGTGGATGTTGATACGCACATCACTACCTTGCGCCAGCAGCGCAGCGCATTCGTTCAATTAAAAAAGCAGTTGACTGCTTATAAGAATGAACAGCAAAATCTGCTCACCACGCTTAGCAGCCTAAATATCCAAATCGATACCAAGCAAGCTCAGCTGAATAAAGAAGATAATGAGCTAACCACGCTTGCGCACAATATTAATAAGAAAACTGAAGCCTTAGCGCACCTAAAAGCGGATAGACACGCCATTTTTGCGGATAAAAACCCCGATACTGAGGAAAGTCGATTACGCGATGTACTGGAACAGACCAAAACTGCGCAAGCATTAGCACAAAGACAAGTGGACAATGCTGAGCAGTTATTAACCCAATTACAAGAACAGCAGCAGCAGCTTGCCAGCCAATTAATGACTGCGACAGCGGCTTTGAATACTCAAGAGACTCTGTTTCAGTCCATCCTTGCCGCCTCTGACTTTATGGATGAAAGTGAGTTTGTCGCGGCGCGTCTGCCTATTGAGGTGCGTACGGCGCTCAGTCAGCGGCAGCAGGATATCGCTTATCAGCTCAAGCAAGCGCAAACGCTACTGACCCAAACCGAGCAAGCGCTGCAGGATAAACAAGCGAAGCCGTTGACCACTGAGGATAGACAGACGCTGAGCGCGGCGCAGCAGCACGCAGCGGATGAGAGCAAACGCTTGATTGAAGCCATAGGCGCCATCAGCCAACAGCTCAAAGACAATGAGCACAAAAAAGGCAGCCAACAAACGCAGATTGAGGCGATTAAAGCGCAAACCGACAAATTACAAGTCTGGCAACAGCTGCATACTTTGATTGGTTCGGCAGATGGCAAAAAGTACCGCACCTTTGCACAAGGTCTCACCTTTGACATTATGATTCAGCACGCCAATACCCAATTACATAAAATGAGTGACCGCTACCTACTGATTCGTGATGATTATAATCCGCTTGAGCTCAATGTCATTGATAATTATCAAGGCGGCGAGATTCGCAGCACCAAAAATCTCTCAGGCGGCGAAGGCTTTATTATCAGCCTCGCTCTAGCATTAGGGCTTTCACAGATGGCGAGCCATAATATCCGAGTAGATTCGCTATTTTTGGATGAAGGTTTTGGTACACTTGATGATGAATCGCTCGATATTGCCCTTGATACGCTCACTAACCTGCAACAAGAAGGTAAATTGATTGGGGTCATCTCTCATGTGCAAGCCCTAAAAGAGCGGATTCTCACCCAAATTCAAGTCAAAAAGCTCTCGGGCGGTTGTAGTGAAATTACCGGTCAAGGCTGTTATCGGATTAGCAAGTCACTCGAGGGGTTTTAATATGAATATCAGAGTCAAGCAGACGACTACCTCAAGCAGAGTAAAATCTCTGGGTATACAAAAAATGGGCGCGACAGTCGCCGGCAGCGCCGTGCTGATACTCACAAGTATCATCACCCTGCCTGCCCACGCGAGCATGAATTGTGCCGATTATTTGCCCAATAGCTATTTTGAGCGTATCGAAAACACGCCAGTTTTTGCCGGCAAGTTGGTCAAAAAATCTGAATATAGCCAACAGCTACAAAACGCCGCAGGCAAAGTTGTGCTAGAGCATCTGAGCGATGCTTATATCCTGATGGATCGTTATGTATTGGCTAAACAGTACGGCAGATATGGCGTTGCCAATGCCGCGGGCGAGATTATCATCCCTTTTGAGTATGATGATATTCAGACCGAACCTGATATTGCCACCAGTTTTATCGTCAGTCTCAACAGCTCAGACGGTGATGGTGTCCATAAACAAGGTATTATCAATCGTAATGGCGCGTGGATTTATCCATTGGCAGACGCTGATATCCAGCATGCGCATTATGACTCTGCTCATGACCAAGATTACTTTATTATCACTGAACACCGGCATAATAAGGGGCTTGAGAATAAGGGGCTCACGGGACTGCTAACGGATAAAGGCGATTGGGCAGTGCTGCCGCAGTACGATACGATTCAGCCGTTAAATGCTTGTACGGGCAAGCCTTTATATTTACAAGTCAGCCGGCAGCATAAGACCGCGCTGATTGACCAAAATAATGCAGTCATCATTCCCTTTGCTGCTAATCAGCATATTGAGCTATTTAATGACCATAGCGCTGTGCCGTTATTTTTACGCAGCAGCTTAATTGAGGGCAGTACTGCCAAGGGTATGAGTCAGGATATCGTAGACGATATTGTCAGTGCCCAAATTATCGATGCAAATGGCAAATTACGCCTTACCTCTGACGCGCCTATTGTTAAACTCCTCTATCATCAGCTGTACGCTTTTAGTCAAGCCGGCAAGTATGGCTTTATCGATGATAAAATAAGAGTCGTATTAGCGCCTCAGTTTAAGAGTTATCGGGATGAGGCAGACAAGGTCTGGGTTGAAAAGCGCGGCAAAATGCGCCGCTTAGATCGTTTTATTAAATTAGATTAAATGAAACTGTATTTTATGAAGACGTTTAAAAAAGCCACCACTCATAGTAATGGTGGCTTTTGACTTTATAAGATACGGTATCAGTATCCACCTTTGTCGCAATCACTAACCGATGAATACTCATGGCAATTTGGGGACATTTTTTGTTAGAATACCTCACTATAGTCATTGAGCCGCTTTATGGCTGATCTAAAGCGCTATAATGGGTGACTACCTGTTATAAAGAGGCGGTTCAATACTTTAATTTTAATTTAATGTCGATATTTTAATCCAACCGTTTAATAGCATAAACATTGCATAACTGATAATTAACTCAAGCTAAGGGCAAGCCGTATGATGAATATTTTGGTGATTGGTGCAGGTGGACGTGAACACGCATTAGCATGGCAATGTGCCAAAGACGACAACGTACAACAGGTATATATCGCTCCTGGCAATGCCGGTACTGCGCTTGAGCCTAAATGCCAAAACATTATTTTAAAGGCGACTGACGCCGCTGATCATAGCGCGGTGATTGAATTTTGCCAAAATAATGACATTGATATGGTCATTGTCGGACCAGAAGCACCATTAGTGACGGGTATTGTCGATGCTTGCCGTGATGCAGGCATTCAAGCTTGGGGACCGACGGCTTATTGCGCGCAGCTTGAAGGCTCAAAGACTTTTGCCAAAGAATTTATGGAAAAAAACAATATTCCAACCGCCGCCTATCAAGACTTTACCGATGCCGCTAGCGCAAAAGCTTATATTAATGAGCAAGGCGCGCCGATTGTCATAAAAGCCGATGGTTTAGCAGCAGGTAAAGGCGTTATCGTTGCCGAAACCATTGAACAAGCGCATAGCGCCATTGATGATATGCTTGCTGATAATAAATTCGGTGCTGCCGGTAGCCGCGTGGTCATTGAGCAGTTTTTGCAAGGCGAAGAAGCCAGCTTTATCTGTATGGTCGATGGTAAAAACATCTTACCCATGGCAACCAGCCAAGACCATAAACGTGCTTTTGAAGGCGATACTGGACCCAACACGGGCGGTATGGGTGCCTACTCTCCTGCGCCAGTGGTCACTCAAGAGGTACATGAAAAGGTGATGGCACAAGTGATTCAGCCCGTCGTTGATGCCATGAATGCCGCAGGTCACCCTTATACGGGGTTTTTATATGCCGGTCTTATGATAGATGACGCAGGCGACCCCTCAGTGATTGAATTTAACTGCCGTTTTGGGGATCCAGAAACACAGCCTATTTTGATGCGCCTGCAATCCTCCATGGTTGACTTGGTCGCTCAAGGGCTGGCAGGTGAATTACCGACCGAAGCCAAATGGGATTCCCGTCCTGCTTTGGGTATAGTCATTGCCTCCAAAGGTTATCCTGAAACCTCCTCCAAAGGTGATGTTATCTCAGGCTTACCAGAGTTAGATGCAGACAATCAAAATGCGGTCAAAGTCTTTCATGCCGGTACTGCTTTTAGTCATGCTGAGCTGGACAACATTAATCCTGATGTCACCACTCACCATAAAAAAGAAATTGTTACCGATGGCGGACGCGTATTATGTGTCACTGCGTTAGCAGATACTATCTTAGGGGCGCAACATGCGGCATTAGCGGTAGCGGGTGCGATTAGTTTTGATGGGGCCCATTATCGCCGTGATATTGGTCATCATGCGATTGCACGTGACTCTCACTAATTAATATCACAAGCTTACTTATTTATAAAGGCAATATTATTTAAAATGACTTAGCTCATCAGCTAAGTCATAGCCTTGTATCGTTTGAGCGCGTTTAAGTGATATTATGGAGCGTCTTTTGCAGTATCTCCCATAAATTAAGCTTACAAAGCAAGCGCGTAAGGTCACTGATAGCCTATGAATATGCCCGACGTTGTATGATACAATTTTGTATATCGGCATCGCACCTCTCTTGTATTGTTGGTCTTGAACCCGCAAATCATTACTAACTTGATGAATGATTATACTTATGGCACATGAACCTTCTAGACCGTCTAATAATAAGCAATCCATTGATAGCCTAAAAACCTCAGGGTTTGAGCGTCGATTATCGATAGCCAAAACATCCCTTAATATTGGTCGCCGCTGGGCAGGTAATAGTGTTTCAGGCATGTTCTTGGACAAAAAAGCGCGCTCAAAACGTAACCAAGTATTTATGGAAGCCCAAGCCAATTACGTCGTTGAAGAGCTCGGTAAATTAAAAGGCTCTGTGGTTAAAATTGGGCAAATGCTGGCGATGTACGGTGAGCATGTCTTGCCGCCTGAGATTACCCGCGCCCTGCAAACCCTCAATGATGATACCGCCAGTCTGGCATGGCCCAAAATAGAACAAACCTTACAGCGCATTTTAGGCGATAAGCTTGATGAGCTAGCGGTTGATCCCAATCCTATTGGCACGGCATCTCTTGCCCAAGTCCACCGCGCTACTATCATTGCTACTGGTGAAGAAGTGGTCTTAAAAATCCAGTACCCTGGAGTGGCAGATGCGATTGATTCTGATTTGGCACTGTTTAAGCGCTTATTAAAAGTCAGTAATGCTGTACCGCAAACCCGCGCACTTGACGCATGGTTTGCAGAGATACGCGACCTGTTACATAATGAAGTTAATTATGATGTCGAGGCGGCGACGACAGAGCGTTTTTATGGACGCCTAAAAGACGATCATCGCTATGCCGTACCCAAGATAAATCGTAAATACTCAAGCAAGCATCTATTATGCATGAGCTATGAATCAGGTGTATCCCTGACCTCAGAGACGCTGCAAACCTTGGATCACGAACGCCGTAATGCCATTGGTCAGTCTGCCATTGAGATTATGATGCAAGAGATTTTTGTGTGGGGGGAGATGCAAACTGACCCAAACTTCGGTAATTACCTCGTGCGTATCAGTGATAATCAGGAGACACCTGACAAGTTAGTATTACTCGATTTTGGCGCTATTCGCCAGTTTGATCATACCCTACTGACCATTGCTCATGGTTTGTTACGTGCAGGTTATTATCATGACCATCAAGCCATGGCAACTGCGATGACGGGTTATGACTTTTTTGATAGCATGAGCGACAAGGTAACCTCTGATGTCGCGTCATTATTTTTACTCGCCACTGAACCTTTTAGTAATCCTGAACTCAATCCTAATATTCCTGAGGACTGTTTGGACAATCAACAGCGTTATATTTGGGCAAATAGTAAACTGCATTCGCGGATTTCAGCAGAAGCTAAACGTGCCATGCAGTCGTTTGAGTTCAACATGCCGCCCAAAGAGTTTATGTTTATTAGCCGCAAATTTATTGGCGCTTATACACTTTTAACCGTTATAGATGCGCACACCAATTCTGAAAAATTGGTTAAGCCTTATTTATAAGCTTAAATGTCTATTATAATCTGCAATTTTTGAATCGCCCTTTAGTGGCTATTTTTAGTTTTTTATTTATTGCTAT
>DAIPIF010000032.1:6565-13848 GCA_036770925.1 Psychrobacter sp. | reverse complement strand
CAAACCCATACGATACTTACATTTATTAACCGATTGTTGCGCATTTGATGAATAGTTATATCAAATCCTTAGCTATACTAACGGTGGCTTCAATAAAAGGCGTTGCAGATTTAGCGACATCGATAACTAAAAAACATCGTATTACGATTATTAAAAATGGAGAAAATAATGAAAAAGATGATGCTGGTCAGTACTTTATTATGTGGTTCAGCTTTAGCGTTGAGCGCGTGTCAAACGGTAGAAGGACAAATGCATACGGGAAATCCGCTGAATCAACCTGCCCTGAAATCTACCATCAAAGCTGTTGATGGCAGCAATCAAGAAGTGGGACAACTCTTTTTACGTCCTGTTGAAGGCGGCGTACAAGTCTATGGCAAGCTCATGAATATGAAACCCGGCGCAACTGTGGCGCTACATATTCACGAAACAGGCAGTTGCGCCAATATGGGCAAAGCGGCTGGTGGTCACTTCAATCCCGATAATGTCCCGCACTCTAACCCTGATGATGCCAATGGTCATGCGGGCGACTTGCCAAACTTAACCGCTGATGCCAATGGCGTGGCAACCATCAATTATGTGAACAAAAAAATCTCTGCCGCTGATGCCGGTAAATATAGTGTTAACCGTCTAGCCTTTATCGTCCATAGCGGCGCTGATGACTATACTAGCCAGCCAGCCGGTGCTTCAGGCGACCGTATTGCGTGTGGTATTATCGAAAAGAATTAATAAGATACCTAAACACTAAGCGATAAACCGATTTATCATAAAAAAAACCTCTTAGATGATCTAAGAGGTTTTTTATTATTTAAAGCGATTTAGGCTAAAAGTAAAACAAATTTACTCCTCAACCCACTCGCCGTTACGCCAGTACACACCCCAACGCGTGGCTTTGCCGTTTTTCTCAGAGCCAATGTACTGCTCTTTTTTCTTGCGTGACCAACGTAAAATGGTAGGATTGCCTTCTGGATCTTCATCTGGACCTTCGAACAGATACTGAAATTTATCCTCCATTTTATCTTTAATAGCGCGAACCTCAGCCAATTTGGGTGCCCGAGTTTCACGTACTTTGGGGAATTTAGACGCCGCTAAGAACATCCCCGCTGCCCCTTCCCGCAAGATAAAGTAATCATCATGCTTGGTTGATTTTAGCTCGGGCAGATGAATGGGATCCATACGTGGCGGTGCTGCTTCGCCGGTTTTTAATACTTTACGGGTATTATCACATTGCTGACAGGCAAAATAAGGACCAAAACGTCCTGTCTTCAGCTCCATTTGTCCCTCACATTTATTACAGTCGATGGTGGGCGCATCAGAACCTGGAATCTCAAACTTGCCTTCTTCTAAAATATAACCGTCACAATCGGGATTATTACCACAGATATGCAGTTTCAAACCGCCATCAACGATATAGCCATTCATGGCGGTAGCGCATTTTGGACAGCGCTTTTTTTCCATCAAATCTTTGACTTCAGCAGTGTCATCATCATCACTGTCACCCTCATCAAGATTGGCAAAGGCTTCGACGGGCATTAAATTTTTGGTGCCTTTACAGCGCTCTTTGGGCGGCAAGTTATAGCCAGTACAGCCCAAAAATACCCCTGTTGAACCGGTACGCAGCTGCATCGGACGGTCGCATAAGTCGCAGTGCACATCCGGCACATCGGTAGGATCGTTCGGGCGCATCCCGTCTTTATCTTTGGCACGATCAAGCTTAACTTTAAAGTCAGCATAAAAGTTATCTAAGACATCTTTCCAGTCGGTATCGCCTTCTGCTACGTGGTCGAGCTTGTCTTCAAGCGCGGCAGTAAAGGTATAATCCATCAAATCAGGGAAGCTGGCGGTCAATCTATCGGTGACAATATCGCCCATTTTTTCGGCAAATAAGCGTTTGTTCTCTAACCTGACATAACCGCGATCTTGAATGGTTGAGATAATAGAGGCATAGGTTGAGGGACGACCGATGCCTTTTTTCTCAAGCTCTTTGACAAGGCTTGCTTCGGTATAGCGCGGTGCCGGTTTGGTAAAGTGCTGGCTGGGGTCAAGCTTATCTAAAATCAGCGTATCGCCTTTTTTGACATCCGGCAATAGCGTGTCGTCGGTTTTGGCAGGTGGCATCACGCGAGTATAGCCGTCAAAGGTCATGGTACGACCGCGCGCTTTTAGCTCAACATCGCCTGCGCCAACAAATAAATTTACCGATAAATACTTGGCAGGGAGCATCTGACAAGCAACGAACTGCCGCCAAATCAGCTCATACAGACGAATCGCATCGCGCTCGACGCCTTTGAGCTGGGTTGATTTAGTGGTGACATTAGAGGGGCGAATGGCTTCATGCGCCTCTTGTGCGCCTTGTTTATTGCCATAAAAGATAGGGGTTTCGGGCACATATTGTGCGCCAAAGCTGTCTTCGATATAGCCGCGAACTGACGTTAAGGCATCGCCTGATAAAAACGTCGAATCCGTACGCATATAAGTAATATGACCGGCTTCATACAAGCGCTGCGCCAAAATCATGGTCTTTTTGACCGAAAACCCTAAACGCGTACTGGCGGCTTGTTGCAAGGTTGAGGTGATAAACGGCGCGCTGGGTTTTGACTGCGTGGGCTTTTCTTCGCGCTCTTTGACGATATAATCATTGGACTTGAGAACATCCAATACTTTATCGGTCTGCTCTTTATTACCGAGCTTCAGGGTTTTGCCACCTTGCTTGGTTGCCTCCAAACGAATACTGATATCGGCTTCTTTAGCATCGTCTATATGAGTATCAGCATGAATTTGCCAATATTCCTCGGGGATAAAAGCGCGAATTTCATGCTCTCGCTCAACGACCAAACGCATGGCGACCGACTGCACGCGCCCTGCGGATAGACCACGGGCGACCTTTTGCCACAGTAGAGGCGATACCATAAAGCCGACCACTCTATCCAAAAAGCGCCGTGCTTGTTGGGCGTTAACACGGTCGATATCGAGCTTGGAGGGCTGTTTAAAGGCGTTTTGAATGGCGTTTTTGGTAATCTCATTAAAGACTACGCGCTCATATTTACTGTCCGCGCCGCCGATAACTTCTTTGAGGTGCCATGCAATCGCTTCCCCTTCTCTATCCATATCCGTTGCCAGATAGATTTTGTCGGCGTCTTTGGCTAAGGCTTTGAGCTCTTTAATCACCTTCGTTTTATTAGGCAACACTTCATAAACGGCCGCCCAATCATTTTCAGGGTCAACCCCCATGCGCCGTACCAGTGCTTGCTGCGCCTTTTGCTCTTTGGATAATGACTCATCTTTTTTGGTCGCTGCCGCCTTTTTGGCACCACGACTCGCGCCCACTGGCAAATCACGCACATGCCCAATACTTGAGCGCACGATAAAATCATCACCCAAATATTTGTTGATGGTTTTTGCCTTGGCAGGGGACTCGACAATCACTAGCGATTTAGCTTTTGGGCTTTTATCAGCAGTTTTTGTCTCGGCAGTCTTAGGAGCCTTGGTAGTTTTTGTACTTGTGGTTTTTGCCATTTTTGACGACACCATAATAAACGGATGAATTGTAAATAATAAATAAGCAGCTTAGCCCTTAGCTATTGATTGCCGCTAAGCGATTTATAATAATTTTAGTGGCGCATGCTGCGCTAAATTTATAAAGACGTTACACTGCTAAGCGGCGCACTGTCAACCGTAAAGACGTCGTAACGATAATCAGCGCCTTAATTACTCTTCTTTAATATAAACTAAAAAGACGCCTAGCGCCTTTTTTATCCTCTAAAATCAATCCAACGCTAAATCTAGTGTTAAATCCAGCAGTCAAGTCATTCTTAATAATTAATAGGATTGGTTTTTTGCATGGCTTTTTTTTGTATTTCTGCTGCCCATTGCTCTAATTTTGATTTTAGCGCGGATAAATCAGGTTCAATCGCCCCAGCATGGTAATTAGGATTACTTGTTGCCCGCACATAAGCGATATCTTCCCAATAAATCACAATGCTGTTAGGCTGTATCACTAACGCTTTGACAAATGGCTCAATCGTTGACGGCAAATCTAGCGGCACTTGGTCTAAATAAAAGCGCGAGGTTGGCAGTGCTTTATTATCCGTCTTACTAGCGCTAATATTAAGGCTATGCTTCTGACTGCGAACGGTAGTGGGGATATGAAGCGCGACATTGTCACTTATCACCTCAACCGTGCTGCTATCAGGTCGCCACTGCCCACTCACCACCTGATAGCGATTGTGCGGCATTTTGGCGTTTTCGAGCACTAGCCCATATTGCCCTAGCATCCCGCGCCCATATTCATTATCACGACCCTTGACCCAATCAGGACACGGCACCAGCTTTGGGTTGAGCTGCAAGCGCCTTGCCGCCATACGCAGCTTGTCCACGCGTTGGTCGATACCGCTTGGCTTTAGGGTCATCATACTCCCTAATACAAATAGTACAATGATAATGGCAATCCACATGCCCATAATAAAATGACCTTTTAAGCAAATAAGAGAGTGATGAATACAGTAATGATGCTTCTAAATGCGTGTGAATTCATATAATTCAACCGCTATTATCCATAGCAGCTCATGACGATGGATAATAGCGGGCAAAATTCTCACTATTTATCTTGCTATCTCAAACGCTTAACGATTGATTTGAGCCTACAAATCTCATAACAAGCCATAAAAAGCGCTCATTATAAAAAATGCTATGATAAAGCATAATATGAAATGCGGGCAGGTTTATTATGACTTATCTTCCTAAAGCAACGCTTTGTGTCAGTATTACTCACAAATCTATAAGCGCCCTCTCCTTAATGGGAGCGATGGGAGCCGCTTTATTGGCGCTATCAGGCTGCACGACGACCCAAAGCTTGACGCCGCAGCAGTGTCAAGCCAGCAACTGGCAAGAGGTGGGCTATAATGATGGCGTACGTGGACGCTCAGGCGCTCATTTTGGGCATTATACCAATAGCTGCGCAGGGGTAGTAGGCGCTGTACCCAATCGCATCCAGTGGGAGCAAGGTCGCCAGCAAGGGCTCACACATTACTGTACCGAGCTGAACGCCTATAAGCTAGGACGCGAGGGTTATGACTGGCAGCCCGTTTGTCCACTAGAAGGTATCGATAAGTTAGAGGAGGCGTATTCTCAAGGGCGCTACTATTATATGCGCCAGCGTGATTTGGATTATCTGCGCTCGCCTTATCCGTATGGTTACGGCTATGGCTATGAACGCTTTGGTTATCGACCCTTTGGCTATGGCTGGTAAGTCTTAAAAAATAAAGTCTCGCTTAATGAGCCAAGCGAGACTGCAGATAAGTATGATTATTTTAATTTTTGTTAGGGTTATTCTGCTTATCTTTCTACTGCTTGCGGTGCTGATTTATAACCCAACGTACCCGTTATTCATTAACAAAAGCTATTTTGCTCAGTCCTGCGCCACTTGCCAGCGCCAATACTTGCGCAACCGTATCATATTTGCCGTCTTTATCCGCCCGCAGTTGAATGGAGGGGTCATTGCCAGCGGCGACTTCTTGCTGCAAGCGAGTTTCTAGCTCCAGCATACTGATAGGCGTGTCATCCCAAAATAGCCCGGCATCTTTATCAATACTAATCTGAATCGCCGCAGCGGGTGGCTCACTAACACTAGCACTGGTCTGCGGCAGATTAAGCGGTACAGTAGGATTTAACACCGTCGCGGTTAATAAAAATATAATCATCAGTACCAGCATGACATCGATAAGTGGAATAAGGTTCATCTCATTCATGCTTGGTGCATCATCGTCCCCTAACTGAAAGCTCATAATCGTCTCGATGTTAATCTATTAAATGTCATTGCCTCACTATTTATAGCTGGTTTTTAAGCTATTTTTAGAGCGGTGAGCTCGCCGAGCTATGGGTTGCTGTGCGGTTATGATAGCTGTCGTTTGGCGGCGTGCTTGGTTGTTTAGGGTCAAGGGCAGCGGTGAGTGACTGCGCCAATAAGTCATGCGCGCGGTCATTGGCGTGGTACATCACGCGGCGATTGATACGCACCGCAAGGTTATAAAACACCACGGCAGGAATGGCAACGGCAATCCCCAAACCGGTCATAATAAGCGCCTCACCGACGGGTCCTGCGACTTGACCGAGACCTGCTTGACCACTGGTGCCGATATTATGTAGCGCATGAAAAATCCCCCACACCGTGCCAAACAGCCCAATAAAAGGCGCAATTGCCGCCGTCGTACCCAATATAGGCAAGCCGCGCTCACTGGCGAAACGATAGCGCCCGATATGCTTGAGCAGTGCTTGCTCTATGACTAAACGCTGATTTGCCATAGTGGTCGTGGTTAATTCAGCGCGTTTCGCCTGAATATGTTGGCTCAAATCATCGGCAACCCTGACTGCCAATTGGCGGCTTTGGATAATGCGCATGATGCCCGTTACCCAAGACAGTAGAGATAATGCCAATAATAAAAAAAACAGAGTTCTTGTCACCATGTCACTATATTGCCAGTAGCTTGCAAAGTCCATTTCAGACTCCTTAATTTTTAATATAATCACGTCTCTTTAGGGCGTATTTAGAGTACGTAATTTTAGGGTTCTTAATTTAAGTGACATAACTTAAGGTACATAATTTCAGTGACATAATTTAAGGTACATAATAATCAATTGGGAAAATAACGTTGCCGACTCTAGGCACACCATCTTTTGTAAAGGGTTTAAACTTACCGCCGCGTGCCTGTTTGAGTGCCGCTTTATCTATCACTGCATGACCCGATGATTTTGAGAGACTGACGTCTTCTATCACACCTTGTTTATTGACCCGAAAAAGCAATACTACGGTAAATGTATCGCCTGACTTAATACCTCTAACATTATCAGGGAAGCTAAAATTGGGACGAGATGCCCAGCTGGCATTATTTGCCGTAAAACTGGCAGGCTCATTATTAACCTTTTCTACCACTTTAGCAGCAGGCTCTTTTGGCGGTGGCGTATTGTCGGCCGCTTTTGTGCCTGAGGTTACTGGTTTATTCGAGCGACTTTGATCCTTGGGTAGTCTCACTGGCTCATCACTGATAGAGTCGCTACCTGAGGGATTGGTTGATGCGGCGCTAGTGCTCCTATCATCCCTAGGCTTAGCGTCAGTGGCTGGATCTTGAGTCGATTGACTTGGTGTGGCGGCGGTAATGGTGGTTTGCGTGGTACTGCTCACCGCTGATTCTGCCGGCATTTTAGACGCTATAACGGGCTTGGGCGGCTGTTGAGCTGCGGGTTTGACTTCAGGCTCAATTTTTTGTTTAACGTAATGCTCAAAAGGCGCT
>DAIPIF010000032.1:0-6465 GCA_036770925.1 Psychrobacter sp. | reverse complement strand
AGCTTCAGGCTCACTCGCTGCAGTTTCATTTTGGGCAGGCTTGCTGTTATCATCGCTAATAGCATTGACCGATTGCAGCGTTTCGGTCGGCAAGGTCAATAGCTGAATTTCAATCGGCAGGGCGGGCGTTGGTGGCTCCTCGATAAGGGTTGGTGTTTGCACCATGACCAAGGCGACCGCCGTCAGCACATGCAGCCCCACTACAGCGCCAATCACTGTTAAGGTCAATTTATGGGGCGGCGCATTCAGATTTGTCACACTCATAACACTCTAACTGTCAGCTGATCTCAAAGTGGATTTATAGTAATACAAACGATAATTATTATCAATAACAATTAGCATTCAATGATAGATAATCTTGGAAGTTTCTTGCATCAGCACTTTTAATCCTTTAATTCTTTAATCCGCACTGCTAATAATCACTCTAAAACATTGACTCTGAATTTAAACATTAATAACAATCATTATCATTAGTATTGATAAATATTCTTATTTACTTTATCATCATGGGTATCACTTTTAATTAAAATTATGCACGCCGACGATTTTTAAAACTATATTTTATGCGTAATCATGCGCCCACTTATCTTGATGATACGTCATAACGTCTCTCACCACCTGTTATCTACTGAGTTTTTTATGCCTATTCATACCGCCCTCTTTTCTACAACCAACCCTCTTTCTAAAACTAGCCCTTTATTCAAAAAGTCTTTATTGACAGCAATCACAGCCGCCCTGCTTGCTAGCATCGGTTTGGTAGGCTGCTCCTCTCCTGAGAGTACCGCAGCTGATAATGCTAATGACAGCCAAATGACGGCTAATAGCGCTGACAATAATAATGCGGCGAGCACGCAGGTTACTGCTGAGATCATCGAGGTTGATACGGTCAAAGGCGCGGTCAGCTTACCGATGAATCCCTCGCCGTTTGTGGTGTATGACATGAGCTTGATGCAGGATTTGGCGGCGCTCGATGTGGTAGTGGACGGGATGCCAAGTGGGCTACATTTAGATAATTTGCAGTCTAAAACCCAGCCAGAACCTAAAGCGGTGGGCACGGTATTTGAGCCTGACCTTGAAGCCCTAAACGCGATGCAGCCGCAAGCGATACTGGTAGGCTCACGCATGGCTGAGAAGTATGACGAGCTTGCCAATATTGCCCCAACGCTGGATATGACTATTGATACTGCTCATATTTATGAGTCCAGTAAGCAGCGCTTGCATGACTTAGGCGCGCTATTTGGTAAAAGCGTACAAGCTGCCAAATTGCAACAAGATATCGATGGCATGATTGCGCAGACGCAAGCGCTGACCAAAGATAAAGGCACAGGTCTTGTAGTAATGGTCAATGGCAATAAAATGTCCACTTACGGGACTGATTCACGCTTTGGTTTTATTCACAGTGTGCTTGGCGTGCCAGCCGCAGACCCTGACATCGGGGACTCGCGTCATGGTCAGCCGATATCGTTTGAATATATCCAAAAAATTAATCCAGATTGGCTATTTGTACTCGACCGGAGCGCCGCTATAGGCGAAGATGGCATCGGTGCTAAAGCGGTACTCGACAATCCATTAGTAGCGCAAACTCGCGCATGGAATAAAGACCAAGTGGTGTATCTCAGCCCAGATGCTTACCTTGCCTTTGGCGGTTATTACCAATGGATGCAGGATTTGACCACGATTAAAGACGCCTTTAGCAAGGCTCAACCTTAAGCTGTCCGCTATGTCATTATTCTCTCGCCAAGCCTCGGCGCATCAAGCGACTACCCTTGAAGCTACTAATAGCTTTGATGCGCTGAAACCTGCTTTGCCCACGGCGTCGCCGCAGTGGCAACGTCATATTATTGGTCAGGCAAATCACAAGCCGCGCCGTGCTGCCATGCCGCCGTGGCTTATCAATACCGGTAGCCTCATTATTATGGGGCTTTTGGTGTTATTAAGCTTATCCATTGGAGTGGCAGATTTTTCTTGGTCGGGTATCCTGCAAAGCCTTATCAGTCAGAGCGGCAACACGGATAGCTCGCTGATGCTGGTCAGCCGCTTGCCACGTACGATTGCTATTATTTTGACCGGTATTGCAATGGCGGTGGCGGGGATGATTATTCAAGTGGTGCTCAAAAACCGTTTTGTTGAGCCCTCGATGGTCGGTGCGACCCAAAGCGCGGCACTTGGTCTCTTAGTGGTCAGTCTATTATTTCCTGCCAGCGCGCTGATAGTGAAGATGAGCGTAGCGACCCTCACCGCGATGCTTGGCATGATGCTATTTATGGGGCTTATAAACCGTATTCCGCCCACTGATTTTTTGATGATTCCACTTATTGGCATTGTGTTTGGCGGAATTATTGAGGCGGTGACGACCTTTATCGCTTATCAAACAGAATCGCTACAGATGCTCAGCGTTTGGCAATTTGGGGATTTCTCCAGCGTGCTGGCAGGTCGCTATGAGCTACTGTGGCTCACTGGCGGCTTATGTATTATTGCTTACATTATTGCTGACAAGCTAACTATCGTGGGTTTGGGCGACAACATCGCGCTGAATCTAGGTGTTAATAAGCGCCAAATTACTTGGATTGGCGTTGGTATGCTGGCGATGATGAGTGCGGTGGTGGTAGTTACGGTAGGGATGATTCCTTTTATCGGGCTGGTGGTACCCAATATCGTCAGCCGTATTATGGGCGATAAGCTGCGCCGTAGCCTGCCGGCGGTTGCGCTACTTGGCGCGTCAGCCGTACTGCTCTGCGATATTATTGGACGCTCTATTCGCTATCCGTTTGAGGTGCCTGTGGCTACGATTTTTGGCGTGGTGGGTACGGTGGTGTTTTTATGGTTATTACTACGCGCGCCTAGCGAGTCCTAAGCTTGCTATCCTAGCTTTTTATATTTTATACAACCAACATAATAAGACTAGCGTATGCTTTCTTCCCCTTCTCATATCAAAGATACGGATACTCACCCTAAAGCACAAAAACCGTTATTAGCTGGTGGTTCATTGCGGTTTTGGCAAGCCATCACTGGGCATCCTATTTTGGTGGCAACGGTTATCTTACTACTCTCTGCGCTGTTGTTTTTGACCGTTAATGTCAATGGTCATTGGGATTTTGCTTTGCCATTACGTGGCAAGAAACTAATGGCACTGATGGTGGTCGGCTATGCCATCGGCGTCTCCACCCTGCTATTTCAGACCTTAACCCACAATCCTATTTTAACGCCGTCCTTATTGGGTTTTGACTCTTTATATGTGCTGCTACAAAGTCTATTGGTATTTTTTTTGGGCGCTATCAGCTTTACTAGTATCAACCCCGTAGCGAAATTTGGGCTTGAGGTGACGTTGATGTTTGGTGCGTCATTATTACTATTTAAAGTCTTATTCTCAAAAAGCAGTCAGGATTTAACCCGTCTGATATTAGTCGGAGTTATCTTTGGGGTATTGTTTCGCAGTCTATCAGCACTGGTGGCACGGCTGATTAATCCCGATGATTTTGTGGTGGTACAATCTGCCAGTTACGCGCAGTTCAACACCGTCAATCCGCAATTATTAGGCATTAGTATCGCTATTTGTGCCCTCAGCGCGGTGGTGATTTGGCGCTGGCGTTATCAGTGTGATGTATTGATGCTCGGCAAGGGGCAGGCAATTAATCTCGGTATTCATTATCAGCGTTTGGCATTTGGGCTGTTAACTATGATTGCGGTTTTAGTCGCCACCGCGACCGCCTTGGTAGGTCCGGTGACCTTTTTTGGGCTGCTGGTCTGCGCCTTAACCAATCGCTTGGCGACCACTATGTCTCACAGTCAGCGCCTAGTTTTGGTCAGTTTAATTGCGATGATTTGCTTGGTGTTAGGTCAAGCTATTTTTGAGCAAGTATTGGGTATGGCAGGGGTATTATCCGTAGTGATTGAGCTGGCTGGCGGCTTAGTATTTTTAGTATTGATATTTCTCACTCATCGTAATCGTGTATAACTTACGCTCAAAACATTAATCTCAAAACACTGCTTTCAAAATAAAACGTATGAATAAAAACAACTATGATTAAAATCGCTAAGCTCTCACATAAAATTGGCAAACAGCAAATCCTGCACGATATTCATTTATCCTTGCCACCTGCACAAGTCATCGCCCTAATCGGTCCTAATGGCGCGGGCAAATCGACTTTGTTTTCAGTCATGGCGCGCCTACAACCACTACAAACGGGGTCGGTCAGCTTTACCGTTGATGATGAGGCGCATGATATTGTCAGCTGTGATGCGCGTACCCTATCTACCACGGTGGCGATGCTCAGCCAAGAAAACCACGTGCAAGGGCGTCTGCGCGTGCATGAGCTGCTGATGTTTGGGCGCTACCCTTATCATCAAGGACGACCCACGCTGCAGGACGTACAAAAGGTCGATGAGATTATTGAGCGCTTTGAATTACAAGAACTGGCAAATCGCTTCTTATCGACCTTATCAGGTGGGCAACGGCAACGAGTGCTGATTGCGATGATTGTGTGTCAAGATACACCGTTTTTACTACTTGATGAGCCGCTGAATAACTTAGATATGTATCATGCAGGACGCCTGATGCGTGAGCTGTGTACCTTAAGCCATACTGAACAAAAAACCGTAGTCATCGTCCTGCACGATATCAATCAAGCGGCGCAATTTGCCGATACAGTCGTGACCATGAAAGACGGGCAAGTCAAGGCTGTTGGCAGCCCTACCGAGGTGCTGACGCAAGAGACGATGAAAGACTTATATAACGTTGAGGTGACGGTGCTTAATCATCAAGGGCGTCCGGTGATTGTCGATACAGCTTAGCTAAAATCTCTTTGCCTATCTTAATAATACTCCACCTACCGACTGGTAGGCTTAAAATAAAGCATCCTCAGACCTAAAAAAACCAGCGACTTAATAAGTCGCTGGTTTTTTATCACGGTAAATAGCCCTATTTAGAACTGATAGGTTAACGATGCTTTAATATTACGACCCGGCTCAAAGTCAGTAAACTTGTCATCTGATGCATCATATCTTGATGCATGGCTATTATAAGTTTCATCAAAGATATTATAAACCCCAACTGTGGCTTTTAGACCCTCAATTTGACTAGGGCTATAATTCATAAAAATATCATGCACATCATAGTTTGGCTTTGTGAACTCACCCTTTTCTGCCGTATCTAGTGTAACAGCGGCTACATAGGTGCTACGCCAGCCAAGTTCGGTAGTATCGGTTGGCTGATAAGCCAAACTGACCATGTATTTATCGCCAGTATCTGATCCAGTACCCGTTTGTGAGTAAATAGTCTTGCCTGTATCTTTACCTTTACTACGCGCATGAGCGTAGCTTAAACCCATGCTAAAGTTATCCATTTTATAATCAGCGGCAAGCTCAACCCCTTTGATTTTATAATCTTCATCCTTATTGACCGCCCCTTGGCAATTATTTGCAAGATTTGGTCCACAGCTTAGACCTGAGCGTATAAATTCAATATAGTTTTCGATATTGGTTTCAAAGTATTTACCGCTCAATTGTAGCGCATCATTAGCGGTGGTGAGGTCGCGCAATGTAGTTACGATACCCACTTCGGTATTATCGCCTTCTTCTGCTTTTAAGTCGTTGTTCACCACCGTGCCAGCACCATCTCGATTGAAAATCGCTTGGCTTAAATCTGGACCATTAAACAGCTGGGTATAGCTGGCAAACACTTGGGTGCGCGGTGCAATCTCGTAGCTTGCTGCTAGCGCACCGACGACGTTATCATAGGTTTTACCACCCGCCACAAACTCTGGCGCTTCATAGCGGTCATACCGCACCCCTGGCGTTAGGCTAAATTTACCCATTTGCCATTGGTCTTCTAAATAAACTGACGTATTTTTAGCACTATCTTCCCCTGATGCGGGCAGTTTCGTTGCACTGTCTTTAGCGGTGTAAAAATCTGACTGTTTTTTATAGTGCTCTAACCCTGCAATCAGTTTATGGCGTCCTGAATTTGCATCAATCACACTGGTGTTTTCAATCTTACCACCGGTGGTTTTTACTTTTGCATTCCAATCATAGCCTGGCGATATTTTCGAATCATTATCACGCGAAATTTGGGTCTCGGTTTGATAAATGGTGGTATCAACGTCAATAAGCGAGCTGACTGGGTTAAATTTATAATCAAGCGTATAGGTATCACGCTTTACTTTTTGTGGAATCGGGTCGCCGTCTCTGCCTGGAAAATCTGGGCGGAATGGAAAAGTCCCTTCTTTATCAGTACGGCTAAAGCTTGCGCCGACATGATGGTCATCATTGATATAAGCGCCGGCTTTTAATAAGAAGCTCTCGCTCTCACTGTCTTCAAACAACTCGCGACCGCTACCATCTTCACCAGAGCTAGTATCACGCTTGCCATAATATGCCAATAAATCTACATTATCCGTTGGGGCGCCATAAACGGTGGCTGACGTCAGTAGCTCATCATTATTACTGGCATAACCTGCTTTTAGCTTG